>JABFWJ010000128.1 GCA_013362295.1 Thermoleophilia bacterium | reverse complement strand
GCCGACGAGGATCACGAGCGGCGTGCGATTCACCCGAGCGGTCGTGATCGCGTTCACCGCGTTGCCGAGACCCGCGGTCGTGTGCAGGAGGACGAGCGACGGCCGGCGCCGCGCGAGCGCGTAGCCGCCGGCGAGGCTCACAACGGCGCCCTCGTGCAGGCCGAGCACGAACTCGAGGTCGGCGGGGAGGTCGGTGAGGAAGGGGACCTCGGTCGAGCCGGGGTTCGCGAACAGCGTCGTGAGGCCGCGACGCCGAAAGACGTCGAACGCGGCCTCGCGGACGGTCAGCCCCACACCTCCTCCGCAACCTCGACGATCAGGCGCAGCTTCGCCCACTGCTGCTCCTCCGTCAGCTCGTTCCCCTCGACGGTGGAGGAGAAGCCGCACTGCGGCGAAAGGCACAGCTGCTCGATCGGGGCGTGCTGCGACGCCTCTTCGATGCGCCGCTTCAGCTCGTCCTTCGCCTCGAGCTCGCCGGTCTTCGTGGTCACGAGGCCGAGCACCACCTGCTTCTCGCCCTTCGGCAGGAAGCGCAGCGGCTCGAAGCCGCCCGAGCGCTCGTCGTCCCACTCCATGAAGTAGCCGTCGACCTTGAGCTCGTTGAGGAGCGCCTCGGCGACGAAGTCGTAGCTTCCCTCTGCCGCCCACGACGAGCGGAAGTTGCCGCGGCACATGTGCGTCGTCACGCTCATCCCGGCCGGCCGCTCGGCGAGCGATTCGTTGATGTGATGGATGTACTCGATGTGCTGGCGGTCGTGGTCGCCGCCGATCGACTCGATGTAGTCGCGCTGGTGCGGGTCGTTCATGTACGCGAGGCTCGTATCGTCGAACTGGAGGTACGTGCAGCCGAGCTCGCCGAGCCGGCGCACTTCCTCGCGGTACGCGGCGGTCAGGTCGGCCCAGAACTCGTCGAGCGTCGGGTAGACGTCCGAGTCGATGTGTGCCTTCCCGGAGCGGTAGTGGACCATGCTCGGCGACGGGATCGTCAGCTTCGGGAGGTTCGTCGTCACCGTCTCCTGCAGAAACACGAACGCGTCGCCGAAGATCACGTTCGAGACGCCGAGCTTCCCGTTGACGTGCATCGCCGCCGGCGTGAACTCGATGTCGCCCTCCGGGTTGTGGAACTTGACGGTGAGGTGCCCGGCCTCTTGCGTGACGCCGTCCAGCTGGTAGATGAAGTCCATGTGCCACGACGCGCGCCGAAACTCGCCGTCGGTCGCCGATCGCAGGCCGATCTCCTCCTGCTTGCGCACGATCGCGCGGATCGCCTCGTTCTCGATCCCCCGCAACTCCGTCGCGTCGATCCGCCCCGCGGCGAAGTCCTCGCGCGCCTGCAGCAGCGCGGCCGGCCGCAGCAGGCTGCCGACGTGGTCGGCCCGGAACGGTGGCTTCGTGCGCGTCGTCATCACTCCTCCAGTCCCACATAGTTCTCGGCGAGGCTCGTCGCCGCCGGTGTCGATGTCGTCACGTAGCGCAGCTGGGAGAGCTGCAGCTTCTCGTCGAACTCGTCTCCGCCGGGCGCCCTGTGCAACATCGACGTCATCCACCAGGAGAAGTGCTCGGCGCGCCACACGCGCCGCAGGCAGTCGGCGGAGTACGAGTCGAGCAGGCCGGCACGGCCGTTGTCGTACCACTCGATCAGCGCGTCCGCCAGCACGCGCACGTCGTGCATGGCGAGATTCAGGCCCTTGGCGCCGGTCGGCGGGACGATGTGCGCGGCGTCGCCGGCGAGGAAGAGCCGGCCGTGCTGCATCGGCTCGGCGACGAAGCTGCGCATCCCGGTGACGCCCTTCTCGAGCACGGGCCCCTCCTCGAGCGACCAGCCGTCGAGCGCTGTGCGCGCGTGCAGCTCCTCCCAGATGCGCTCATCGGGCCAGTCGGCGATGTCCTCGTCCGGCCTGCACTGGATGTAGAGCCGGCTGCGCGTCGGCGAGCGCAGGCTGAGCAGTGCGAAGCCGCGCGCATGGTGGTTGTAGACCAGCTCGTCCGACGATGGTGCAACGTCGGCGAGGATGCCGAGCCACCCGAACGGATACTCGCGCGAGTACGTCCTGAGCACGCGCTCGATCACCGGCCGGCAGACGCCGTGGAAGCCGTCGCAGCCGGCGATCACGTCGCAGTCCAGTCGGCGCTCGCCGCCGTCGTGCTCGTAGGTCACGAACGGCTCGCCGCCCTCGAAGCCGTGCACCGCGACGTTCGAGACCTCGAAGCGCAGCGGCAGCCCGGCGTCGAGCCGCGCGGCGATCAGGTCCTTGACGACCTCGGTCTGCCCGTAGATCACGATGCTGCGCCCGCCGGTCAGCTCGCTCAGCGGAATGTGATGGCGCTCGCCGTCGAACTGGAGATAGATGCCGTGGTGCACGATGCCCTCGCGCTGCAGGCGTTCGGTGACTCCGGCCCGCTCCAACAGGTCGACCGTGCCCTGCTCGAGGACGCCGGCACGGATGCGCGCTTCGACGTAGTCGCGGCTCCGGTCTTCGAGCACGACGGCGTCGATGCCGGCGCGGTAGAGGAGCTGGCCGAGCGTGAGCCCGGCGGGCCCCGCGCCGACGATCGCCACCTGCGTGCGCTCGTGCGTCACTCCTCGAGCACCTGCTGCGCGACGGCGAACGCGCGGTTCGCGGCCGGCACGCCGCAGTAGACCGCCGCCTGCAGCAGCACCTCCTTGATCTCGTCGCGCGAGAGCCCGTTGCGCAGCGCCGCCCGCACGTGCAGCGCGAGCTCCTCGTGGTGGTTGAGGGCGGTCAGGGCCGTGAGCGTGATGCAGCTGCGCGTCTTACGATCGAGGCCCGGCCGCGCCCAGACCTCGCCCCAGGCATAGCGCGTGATCAGGTCCTGGAAGTCCGCCGTGAACTCGCTGGTCTTCTCGATCGCCCGGTCGACGTGCTCGTCGCCCAGCACCTCGCGGCGGATGCGCATGCCTTCGTCGTCGCTCATAGCCAGCCCTCCAGCAGTCGGTTGAACTCGTCGGGGCGCTCGACGTTCGCCAGATGCGCCGCGCCCTCGATCAGCTCGAGGCGGGCGCCTGGAATGGTCTCCGCGAGCGCGACCAGCTGATCCGGCGGCGTCGAGGGGTCCTCGGCAGCGGCAACGACCAGCGTCGGCACGGTGATCGCCCCGATCGTCTCGCGTGCATCCCACCCTGCGACCGCCTCGCAGCACCGCGCATAGCCTTCCGCGTCGACCGAGAGGAACATCTCGCGCCACCGCTGTTCGACGGGTGTGGTGAACCAGCGCGCGAGCACGGCGTCGACAATCGCGCCGAGCCCCTCGGATCTGACCACCGCAGCGCGGTCGAGCCACTGCTGCTGGTCGCCGAAGCGCGCCGAGGTGCACGCCAGGACGAGCTTCTCGATGCGTTCCGGAACCTCGAGCGCCAACTGCATGCCGATCGCCCCGCCGAGCGAGAGCCCGACGAAGGAGAATCGCTCGTCGCCGATCGTCGCGAGTGCTCGGGCGGCGAGGCCCTGCACGCCGTCGACCTCGACGAGCGGCGCGGCGCCGTGACCGGGATGCTCGAGCATGATCGTGCGGTGATCTTCGAGCACGGGCTGCTGCGGCTCCCACATGGCCGCGGTCGAGCCGAGCGAGCCGCAGAGCATGACAGTGCTCATCCGGTGCGGTGGAGCGCGAGCGCGCGATCGATGAACGCGTCCGTCGAGCCGACGTAGTCCTCGGGGCGCCCGGCATCGATACCGAGGCGGCCTGCTTCCGAGAGCGTGTCGGGCGAGATGTTCGCGCGCATGCGCTCGGCGTCGACCTGCAGGCGCGCGAGCGAGCGTGCGATTGCGGCCGCGGCGCCGCCGGCGCCTGCGAGCGCACCGTTCAGCGCGCACCACTCGGCGTGCCAGGCGCCGGCGGCGCGCTCGTGCTCGTGCACGCCGCTCTCGATGAGTAACGCCGCGTTGGCACGCGCGTGGCGCGCGCAGGCGTCCGCGAGCACGGCCTGGACCGGGTTCCGCTTGTGCGGCATCGTCGACGAGACGCCGCCGTCGCCCTCGCTGACCTCGCCCACCTCCGTCTGCGCGAGCAGCACGATGTCGCGCGCGGGCTTGGCGCACGCGTTCGCCATCGCGGAGAGCGCACCGGCGAGCTCGGTGAGCGGGCCGCGGGTCGTGTGCCACGGCGCGACCGGCTCGCGCAGTCCGAGCTCGGAGGAGTAGCGGCTCAGGACCTCGACTCCGCCGCCGCCGAGCGCCGCGAGCGTTCCCGCCGCGCCGCCGAGCTGCGCGGGCAGCTCGAGCGCAGCGAGCCGGTCGCGCGCCTCGACGAGGCCGACGAGCCAGAGCGCCGCCTTGTAGCCGAACGTCGTCGGCACCGCCTGCTGGAGCAGCGTCCGGGCCGCGGTCACGGTGGCGCGGTGCTCGTCCGCGAGGCGTGCACACGCGCCCGCCGCGGCGTCGAGGTCGGCGTCGATGAGCCGGAGCGCCCGCTGTGCGATGAGCATCGCCGCCGTGTCGAGGATGTCCTGGCTCGTCGCGCCGTGATGCACGAGCTCGCCGTGCTCCTCGCCGAGCTGCGCCCGGATCGCACGGACAAGCGGCTCGACGGGGGTGCCGGGCCCGCGACCCTCCATGGCCAGGGCGGCCACGTCGTAGCGGTCGGCGCGCAGGGCGTCCCCGATCGCTGCCGGCGCCTCCCGCCACTGCGCGTTCACGAGCGCACGCTCGGCGTCGAGCATCGCCTCCAGCCAGGCGGCATCCGAGAGTGCGTCCGCCAGCTCGTCCGGGACGAAGATCGCCGAGAACGGGCTCACGTGGAGAAGAAGATCGTCTCGAGCTCGCCCTGCAGATGGATGTCGAAGCGCAAGCCGCCGTCATCGTGCTCGGCGACGAGGCGCGTCCGGTCGAGCTCCTCGAGCGACGAGAGGACCGGGTCGGCGGTATTCGCCTCGCGCTCGTCCGGGAAGTAGATCCGCGTCAGCTGATGCCTGAGGAGACCGCGCGCGAAGACGAAGACGAGCAGGTGCGGCGCGTCCGCACCGCGCGCCCGCGGTTTTGCGACGACGAACGAGAAGACGCCGTCGGAGTCGGTGCCGGACCGGCCCCACCGGCGGTCGACGGGATCCCACACCTCGATCAGGCCGTCGGTGACCGGTTCGCCTTCGCCGTCGAGCAGGCTGCCGGTGAGCGGGATCCCGCCATGCACGAGCTCGTTCTCTGCGCGCCGGCAGAGGCCGATCGCGTAGAAGGGGCCGACGGTCTGGGACGGCGTCCGGATCACGGGCCGTCCTCGAACGGCGTCGCGCGGAGGATGATGTCCCACCGGTAGGCGAGCGCCCGGTCCGGCTCCGTCGTCGCGAGATCGAAGCTCGCCACGAGCAGCGCACGAGCCTTCGGATCGCGAACGGAGTTGAAGATCGGGTCGTAGGCGAAGAGCGGGTCGCCCGGGAAGTACATCTGGGTCACGAGCCGCTGCGTGAACGCCCGCCCGAAGACCGAGAAGTGGATGTGGGCCGGCCGCCACGCGTTCTCGTGGTTGCCCCACGGGTACGCGCCCGGCTTGATCGTGACGAAGCGGTAGTTGCCCTCGTCGTCGGTCAGCACGCGGCCCGCGCCCGAGAAGTTCGGGTCGAGCGGCGCAGGATGCCGGTCGACCTCGTGCCGGTAGCGTCCGGCGGCGTTCGCCTGCCACACCTCGACGAGCGCGCCCGGCGCCGGCCGCCCGTTCTCGTCGAGCACGCGCCCGCCGACGACGATGCGCTCGCCGAGCGGCTCGCCCGCGTGCTGCGCGGTGAGGTCGCCGTCGCCCGGTTCGACGAGCTCGTCTCCGAACACCGGCCCCTCGAGCGAGTGCAGCTCCTCCGGGGAGGGCACGAGCGGACGCGTCGGCACGCGCAGCCGCGTCGAGCGGTAGCCCGGGTAGTCGATCTGCACCTCCGGCCCGAAGGTCGGATCGTCACGGAGGACGACGTCGGAGATCATGCGGCCTCGAGCGTACGTAGCGCAGCCAGCTCGTCGTCGGTCGGCGGCGTCGTCTCTCCCAGATCGGACGCGACCGCCAGCTCCCAGCCTGTCGCGGCCCGCACGTCGTCCACGCGCACGCCGGGATGTACGCGCACGAGCGTCAGCTCGCCGTCGCGGGGCTCGAGGATTCCGAGGTCGGTGACGACGACGCGAACGCGGTCGCCCCGGCTCGTCCTGAAGTCGAGCCGCTCGACGAACGCGCGCCGCGTCTGTCGCAGCATCACGAAGACGTTCTCGACCGAGGTCGCGATCTCCGGCGCACCGCCGCCGCCGGGCAGCCGCACCTTGGGCGAGTCGTACGGCCCGATCACCGTGCTGTTCAGATTGCCGTGCCGGTCGATCTGCGCGGCGCCGAGGAAGCCGACGTCGATGCGGCCGCCCTGCAGCCAGTACGCAAACATCTCCGGGACGGAGACGACCGAGTCGGCCGTCTCCGCGAGCTCGCCGTCGCCGATCGAGAGTGGCAGCCTCGCCGGCTTCGCCCCGATCGTGCCGCTCTCGTAGACGAGCACGCAGCCCGGGGCGTGCGTCCGTCGCGCGAGGTTGGCCGCGAGGCTCGGCAAGCCGATCCCGACGAAGCAGACGTCATCGTTTCGCAGCCGCCGCGCCGCCTCCACGGCCATGATCTCGTCGGAGCTATATCCCGACTCCGTCGAGCCTGCGCCGGCCGTGTAACTCACGCCGCGACCGCCTCGAGCACGTGCCGCTGCATCCAGTCGGCGAAGGCGTCCCGCTCGCGGCTGATCGCGTCCCACGCGACGTAGAACTCGTTGTCGCGGTCGTAGTACCCGTGTGCGTACGACGGCCGCGCGCCGCCGGGGGCGACGGCGACCGCGTCGAGGACCCACGACGGCAGCACGATCGCGCCGGGGCGCTCGTCGAGCTCGTCGACGATCTCCTCGACCGTGGCCAGAGAGCGTCGCGACGCCAGAACCGTCTCCTTCTGCACGCCGGTGATCCCCCACACCTGCACGTTGCCGTGCCGGTCCGCGCGTTGGGCATGCACGACGCCCACGTCGGGCCGGAGCGCGCGCACCGCCGCGAGTTCCTCCCCCGTGAACGGGCACGTGACGGTCGCGACCCGCGTGCGCTCGACCAGGTCGTTGCCCGCGTACCCACGCAGGACCCCGAAGGGCAGGTTCGCGGCGCCGGCCACGTAGGCCGCGGCCATCCCGGCGTGCGAGTGCTCCTCGAGCTCCAGCGGGACCGGCCAGCCGTGCTCGACCGCGTCGCGCAGGCGGTGCAGCGAGCCGACGCCGGGATTCCCGCCCCAGCTGAATACGAGCTTTCGCGCCGCGCCCATGCCGATCAGCTGGTCGTAGACGATGTCGGGCGTCATCCGGATCAGCGTCAGCTCGCGGCGCCGCTGGCGCACCAGCTCGTGGCCCGCCGCGTGCGGGATCAGGTGCGTGAAGCCCTCGAGCGCGACGGTGTCGCCGTCGTGCACGAGCTCGCGCACCGCCTCGGCGAGGGTGACGATCTCCGCCAAAACTCAGAACGGGAACGGGTGGCCGGTCCCGCTCTGCACGGTGATCCAGCGGAGCTCGGTGAACTCGTCGATCACGGCCTGCCCGCCGAAGCGTCCCCAGCCGGAGTCCTTGACGCCGCCGAACGGCATCTGCGGCTCGTCGCCGACGGGCTGGTCGTTCACGTGGACGATGCCGGACTCGAGCTGCTGCGCGAGCGCGAACCCGCGGTCGGTGTCGGCAGTGAGGATG
>JABFWJ010000435.1 GCA_013362295.1 Thermoleophilia bacterium | reverse complement strand
GACACGTCGATCTTCAGGTCGCTGTCGTCGAGCTCGACCTCGGTCGCCTCGGCCTCCGGCATCACTGCGACGGTCGCGGTCGACGTGTGGATACGTCCCGCCGACTCGGTCTCGGGCACACGCTGCACGCGGTGCGTCCCACCTTCGAACTTGAACACGGAGTACGCGCCGTCGCCCTTGATCGCAAAGACACCCTCTTTCAGCCCGCCGCCGTCGTTCGCGCTCGACTCGAGCTGCTCGAACCTGAAGCCGCGCCGCTCCGCGTACCGCTGCAGCATCCGCTGCAGCTCCGCCGCCCAGAGCGCCGCCTCGTCACCGCCGACCCCCTGACGGATCTCCACGATCACGTCCTTGTCGTCGGCCGGGTCGCGCTCGGCGAGCGCCAGCTTCAGCTCGTCCTCGAGCCGCGCGACCTCGGCTTCGTAGTCGGCGACCATCTCGCCGAGCTCCGGATCGTTGCGCGCCGCGTCGAGGTCGGCGCGCGCCTGCTTCCACCTCTGCGCGAGACCGTACGGGCCTTCGAGCTGCTTCAGGCGCCGGCCGACCTCCGCCGCTTCGCGGTGGTCGTTGTAGACCGCGGGATCGGACATCCGGTCCCGCGTGTCGGTGTAGGTGCGTTCGAGCTCCGCGATCAGGTCGTCGAGTGCGGCCATTGCCGCAGTGTGCCGATTAGCTCGCGAGTTTCGCTTCGACGCTGACGTCGGGAATACCCGTCAGTGCCTTCGAGACCGGACAGTTCTGCTTCGCGTCCTCGGCGGCCGCCCGGAATCCTGCGTCGTCGAGACCCGGCACGGTGGCGCGGACGGTGAGCGCGCCGCGGGTGATGCCCTGGCCGGGCTGGAACGTGACCGTCGCGGAGGTCTCGAGCTTCTCGGGCGGCGAGCCGGACTGGGCGAGCCCGTTCGACAGCGCCATCGAGAAGCAGGCGGCCCACGCGGCTGCGATCAGCTCCTCGGGGCTGGTGCGGCCCTGCGGATCCTCGGCGCGCGACGCCCAGGTGACGTCGAGCGGGCCGAAAGCGCCGCTCCCGACGCGTTCGATCGTGCCCCGCCCGCTCATCAGGTCGCCCTGCCAAACGACGTCGGCCGTGCGATCGGTTGCCATTACGCCATCACCTCCACACGTCGGTCGGCCGGCTGCTCGCGGCCTTCGAGATCGAGAACTTCCCGCAGCGCCTTGATCGACACCTCGAGCTGGTCGAGCGACGGCTCGCGGGTGGTCAGCCGCTGCAGCCACAGCCCGGGCGCCAGCAGCGTCATGAGGATGCGGTTGTCCGAGTGCTTGCCGGCGAACCGGATCAGCTCGTACGCGATCCCGGCGATCACCGGCAGCAGGACGATGCGGCTCACGATCAGCCAGTACCAGCTCGGCCGGCCGAGCAGCGCGTAGACGAAGACGCCGACCACCATCACCCAGAGCAGGAACGCCGTGCCGCAGCGCGGATGGATCAGGGAATAGCGCTGCGCGTTCTCCGGCGTCAGGTCCTCCCCCGCCTCGTACGCGTTGATCGCCTTGTGCTCGGCGGCGTGGTACTGGAACACGCGCCGCAGCGACGGAATGAAGCTCAGCACGGTGAGGTAGGCGACGAACACGCAGACGCGGATCAGTCCCTCGACGAGGACGAACCAGCCGCCGTTCGAGATCGGGAGCAGGTCGGTCAGCAGCGCCGGCCCGACCTTGAACATCATCAGCGCGAACCCGATCGCGACGAGGAACGCGAACGCGAGCGCCCAGCGGCCGATCTCAGCGGGCTCGCTGTCGCCTTCCTGCTCTTCCTGGGCGGCGTAGTTGGCGGAGACGCTGAGCGCGCGGAAGCCGATCGCGAGGCTCTCGCCGAGCGCGACGACACCGCGCACGACGGGCAGCCGGAGCGCCCAGTGACGGGCCATCAGTGGATCGATGCTGCGCGCCACTTGTGCGATCTCGCCGTCGGGCTTGCGCACGGCGACCGCCCAGTTGCGCGGTCCGCGCATCATCACGCCTTCGAGGACGGCTTGTCCTCCGACGTTTTGCGCCATCTGCCTAGGAGGAGCGCTGCGCGCGCTCGGCCTTCTCGAGGCGCCGCTGGAAGCGCTCGACGCGGCCACCCGTGTCGACGAGCTTTTGCTTGCCGGTGTAGAACGGATGGCACGCGGAGCAGACCTCGACGTGCAGTTCGGGCTTCGTCGAACGCGTCGTGAACGTGTTGCCGCAGCCGCAGTGCACGGTTGCGAGGACGTACTCCGGATGAATCTCGGCCTTCATGGCCGGGCCAGAATAGCAGCGGCCGTCCGGCCGGCGACATTGCCCCCCGAGGCGAGCAGGACCGGAAACTCGGCATCGATCTTGCCCGCGAGCCACGCCGCGGTGGCGACCGCGCCGGCCGGTTCGACGGCCAGCTTCGCGCGCTGGTAGAGCATCCGGAACGCATGCTCGATCTCCTCTTCTGTGACGAGCACGCGCTCGAGCTCGCTGCAGATGTCGAGCGCGAGCGCGCCCGCGAACGGTGCGTTCAGGCCGTCCGCGATCGAGGCGGGCGTGACGTGTGTCGGTTGTCCGTGCTCGAGCCCCGTATGCAGTGCCGTGCTCGACTCGGGCTCGACGGCGATCACGCGCATCTGCTCTCCGATCGCCGTCTGGATGCCGGAGATCAGCCCACCGCCGCCGACGGGGACGACGACGGCGTCCGCGTCGCCGGCGTCCGCCTCGATCTCGAGCCCGACGGTGCCGGCCCCGGCGATCACGAGTGGGTCGTCGAACGGATGCACGAGGGTGCGTCCGGTCTGCTCCATCAGCTCGTGCAGGCGGTCGAATGCGTCGCCGGGGCCGGTCGCCTCCAGGTCGACGTGCGCACCGTAGCCGCGGGTCGCGGCGATCTTCTGTTCCGAGGCGCCCTGCCACATGACGACGAGCGCGTCGATTCCCTCGGCGCCCGCGGCGAACGCGGCCGCCTGCGCGTGGTTGCCTGCGCTGATCGCGATCACGCCGCGCCGCTTCTCGTCGTCGGTGAGGCTGCTGATCTTGTTCAGCGCGCCCCGTGACTTGAACGAGCCCGTGCGCTGAAAGAGCTCGCACTTCAGGCGGGCACCGATCGTGCGGTTGCCGAGGAGCGGCGTCCGTGGCAGGCGATCACCGATCGTCGCGCGCGCGCGTTCGACGTCGTCACGGGTCGGAGGCATCGTCGAACCGTAATGCGCACGGTCGCCTTCGTGTACGCCGCTGGGCGGCGCAACCAGAAATGCGTCAGGTAGCCGCTCGCTGACGGACGGCTTCGAAGAGCAGCACCGCGGCGGCAGCGCTCGCGTTCAGCGAGTCTGCCCCCGTTCCGTGCATCGGGATCGTCACCTGCTCGTCGGCGAGGGCTCGCCAGTCGTCGCCGAGGCCTTCGTCCTCTGCGCCGATCAGGAACGCGGTCGGTCGTCTGTAGTCGGGAGTGTTGTGGCTCGTCGCTGCGCCGAGCACGGCCGCGACCTTCTGCGCGTCGAGGTTCGCGACGTCGTCCTTCGCCACCTCGAGGATCGGCAACGTGAACACGGCACCCGTCGACGCACGGATCGCGTTGGGGTTCCACGGATCGGCATTCGCGTCGCCGACGAGCAGCGCGTCTGCGCCGGCGGCGTCGGCGGTGCGCGCCATCGCACCGAGGTTGCCGGGCTTCTCGATCCCGACGGCGACGAGCACGAGGGTCGGCTCGGCCGGCAGCGTGCGCTGCGGGATCTCGACGATCGCGAGCACGCCCTCCGGCTCGGCGCGGTACGCCATCCGCGCGAGCACGCGTGCGCTCACCTCCTCGCCCTCGTCCCACGACAGGAGCTCGGGCGCAAAGTACGTGTGGACGATCCGCAACCCCGCGGCACGGGCCCGCTCGACCTCGCGCGGCCCTTCGGCGACGAAGAGCCCGTGGCGCCGCCGCTCGCGCGACTTGCGCAGGCGGAGAACCTCCTTCACGCGTGGATTGTCGGGCGACGTGATCATCGGTTTGGCGAATCTAGCCACGTCCGGTGTCAGACACACGCACGAAAGCGTCAGACACACGCACGAAAGCGTCAAGAGTGTGGAACGAAGGTGAAACGTGCACCTCGCCGCCGCTTGCGCGTGCGTAACTTCGCGGGCGATGGGATATCCGCGTCGAGAAGAGATCGCCGGCGCGTACTACCACGTCGGTACGCGCGGCAACAACGGGCGCGACGTCTATACGACGGAGAAGACGCGCCTGATTTTTCTCCTGATGCTGCAGCGCCTCGCCAAGCGTCATGAGTGGCGCGTGCTCGCGTTCTGCCTGATGAACAACCACTACCACCTCGTGTTGCAGCACGGCTCACGCGGCCTGTCACGCGGGATGCAATCGCTCAACGGCGGCTATGCCATTGCGTTCAACGCGCTCGAAGGCCGGCGCGATCATCTCTTCGGCCGGCGCTTCTGGAGTCGCGAGCTCGGTGACGCCGACGACGTGCTGCGTACGTGCGCGTACATCGATCTCAACCCTCTGCGGTCGTTCGATGCGCCGCCCGATGAATGGCCGTGGAATGGATACCGCGCGACGATCGGCTTGCAAGCGCCGCTCGGCTTCCATCGCGTCGATGAAATCTGGCGGCTGCTCGGCCTTCCGCCGCGCGCTGCAATGGACGCCTACGCCGAGCTGATCGCGGCCTGTCTCTGAGGGACACGACCGGTGTCAGACACAGGCACGAAGCGCGCTAGGTGAGCGTGTACTCCGGGCCGCTGCCGCCTTCTGGGGGCGTCAGGCGGCCGCCTTTGGCGGTGATGGCGCCGCATTGGACGCAGTTCGAGGGGGCGAGCTTGACCTCGACCGTTTCGTTGCCGGCGGCGTCCTTGCCGTCGGGGGCGCCGGCTTCGTAGACCTGCGCGGGGCACATGCGCTCCCACGCGAGGGCCAGGTCGCGCGGGACCTTCGTCTGCACGCGGATGTGGTTCGGCTGGTCGTCGCGCGTGCGGTTGCCCGACGCGAACACGCTCGAGAGCTTGTCGAACGTCAGCTTACCGTCGGGCGCGGGATACGAACGCGCGCGGTCGGTCGTGAAGAGCTCTTGCTCCGCGTCGCGCTCCGTCCGGGCGTCGCCCGGCGGGAACCTGCCCTTCGTCGCGGTCATTGCGCCGGCGAGCGCGCCGCCGAGATAGAAGCCGCGCCCGAATGCCTGCCGCATGTTGCGCACCTCGCGCAGATCGCTCCAGATGAAAGACGAGCGAATCGACTCGTCGTACGTGGCGAGTGCGTCGCGCGCGGACGCACCGCGCGCCAGCGTCCGCCACGCCGCCTCGGCCGCGAGCCGCCCCGACTCGACCGCGTAGTGGATTCCCTTCAACGCCGGCACGTTGACCAACCCGACGCCGTCGCCGCTCAGCAACAGCCCGGGCGCGTGGAAGCGCCGCGGCAGGGCGACGAACCCACCCTCCGGGATCGTCTTCGCACCCCACTGGACGCGCTCGCCGCCCTCGAGGATCGACCGCACACGAGGGTGCGTCTTCAGCTCCTGCAGCACGTCGTGCACGGACAGCTCGGCGTCGCGATGGTCGAGCCCGACGACCATTCCGATCGTGACCATGTCGTCGCCCATCGGGTAGATGAACGACCCGCCGAACTCGCGGTACTTGCGTCCGGCGCGCAGCGGCCAGCCCATCGTGTGCACGACCTGACGCAACGGCTTCGCGACCTTCCAGACCTCCTTCACGCCGAGCGCCCAGACCTGCGGGTTCTCGCCGCGCAGCCCGAACCGGTCGAGCGCCGCGCCGGTGAGGTGGCCCTGCGTGCCCTCCGCGAGAATCGTCACGCGTGCCGCGATGTCGGAGCCGGGCTCGAAGTTCGGCAGCTCCTCCCCGTTCCGGCCGCGGCCGCGGTCGCCCGTGCGTACGCCGACCACCCGGCCGCCGTCGACGAGCAGCTGCTCGCCGGCCGTCTCCGGCAGGATCGTCACGCCGAGCCCCTCCGCCTCGTCGGCGAGGAAGCGGCCGAGCCGCGAGAGCGACGCGACGTAGTTGCGGTGGTTGACCATCGTCGGCGGCGTCGGGATGCGCACGGCGCGGCGCTTCGTCAGGAAGAGCACCGACTCGCCCTCCACCGGCCCGTAGAACGGCAGCTCGTCGATCCGCTTGCGGCCCTTGAAGAGCCGCTGCAGACCGCGCGGATTGACGACGGCGCCGGAGAGCAGGTGCGAGCCCGGCGCCTTCCCCTTCTCGAGCACCGCGACCGGAACGTCACCGAGGCGCTCGGCCGTCCCGGGATCCTCCTCCAGCAGCTGGCCGAGCCTGAGCGCGGCCGCCAGGCCGGCGGGGCCCGCGCCGACGATCAGAAAGCCGACCTCGATGCGCTCGTCGGCCGCGTCGGTCGGCGGCTGGATCGCCTCCGACGGCGACCACGGCGGTGGAAAGTCGGACGGGCGAACCGTCACGACTTGCGGGCACGGACGAGCTCGGCCAGCTTCGGGACGATCTCGTGCAGGTCGCCGACGACGCCGAAGTCGGAGAACTCGAAGATCGGCGCGTTCGGATCCTTGTTGATCGCGACGATCACGTTCGATCCCTGCATCCCGACCTTGTGCTGGATCGCGCCGGAGATGCCGAGCGCGACGTAGAGCTTCGGCGAGACGGTCTTGCCCGTCTGTCCGACCTGGGCCGAATACGGATACCAGCCCGCGTCCACGACGGCCCTGGTCGCGCCGACGGCACCGCCGAGCGCCTTCGCCAGCTCCTCCGCGAGGGAGAACTTCTCCGGATCGCCCAGGCCGCGGCCGCCGGCGACGATAACGTCGGCGTCCTCGATCGACGGCCCCTGCTGCTCGGCGTGCGCGCGCTCCAGCATCTCCGCCCGGGTCGAGAAGTCCTCGAGCTCGACCGCGACGTCCTTCACCTCGGCGCTCCCGCCGGTCTCGGTCGCGTCGAGCGCACCGGCGCGGAAGATGCCGAGGCGGACGGGCGTCGACCAGCCGACGTCGACGACGACCGTGTCCTGGAGCTGCGGCGCGGTGCCCTGCTCGCCGTCGAAGTCGACGAGGCCCCAATTCAACCCGGCGTCCAGCCGCACCGCGAGACCGGCGGCGACGTCGGCCGCGAGCACCGACTGCGCGAACAGCACGGTGTCGTAACCATCGTCGCGCACGAGCTTTGCGATCACGTCGACGCGCGGCTGCGGCAGCGGCGCGGACAGGCGCTCGTCGTCGGCGACGTGCACGGTCGCCGCGCCGAACGACCCCGCCCGCTCGGCGAGCGGCTTCACTCCCGACCCGATCAGGACGCCGGCCACCTCTCCGCCGACCTGTGCGGCCTTGGAGAGCGCGCCGAGCGCGCCCTTCAGGATCGCGTCGTCGTGATGCTCGAGGAAGACGAGCGTCTTCGCCATCAGACGAGCCTCTTCTCGGCGAGGAACTCGACGATCTTCTCGGCCGCACTGCCGTCGTCCTCGATCCGGCGGGCCTCGCCCCGGGCGGGCGGCGGGTTGATCGCGAGGACGGTCGTGCCCGCGTCCGGCGCGCCGCCGACGTCACCGGCCGACAACGCGTCCTGCGGCTTCTTCTTCGCGCCCATGATCCCCTTCAGCGAGGGGTAGCGCGGGGTGTTGATCGCATCGGAGACGGCGACCACGGCCGGGAGCGGCGCCCGGATGGAGTCGTAGCCGAACTCGGTCTGCCGCTTGCCCGTGACGGAGCCGCCTTCGGTCTTCAGCTCGCTGACCTGCGAGATCACAGGCTGACGCAGCTTCTCGGCGACCGCGGCCCC
>JABFWJ010000047.1 GCA_013362295.1 Thermoleophilia bacterium | reverse complement strand
TCGACCCCGAGCACGTCGCGCGCGCGGATCACCCATGGGGCGTACGCAATGTCGGCGTAGAGGCTCTGCCCGACCTCGAGCTCTTCGAGCCGCGTCGCGAGGTCGTTCGGATCGCCGCGCCGGAACGCGTAGTACTCGTCCCCGAGCTTCTCGCCGAAGCGGTGCACGAGCAGGCGCGCGCGAGCACGGTCCGCGTGATCGGCCGGCAGCAGCCGGGGCTCGGGATGCCGGTCCTCGAGATACGCGACGATCACCTCCGACTCCGGCAGCGTGAAGCCGTCGTCGAGCACGGGCACACGGCCGTGCGGCGGGTTGAGCTCGAGGAGCCACTGCGGCCGATCCGCCAGATCGACCTCGACGGTCTCGAACTCGAGCCCCTTCTCCGCGAGCACGATCCGCACACGCGCGCAGTACGGGCAGCGGGCAGCGTCGATCAGCTTCACGGCTGCAAACCCATCAGCCGGGCAAGCTGCTCGTAGTGCTCCCCCGCCGGCGGGAGCTCGGCGATCGACGAGGCCGTGCGCGCGACACGCTTCACATCATCCCGGTCGGCGCCCGTCAGCCGCGAGACGAGGGTCGGGTTGGCCGCCAACGCGAGCTCGTCGCCCTTCGGCAGCGGGCCGTAGTACGTCGGCACCGACAGGTATTCGTCGACCATCCGACCACGCTCGAAGAGCCGGAATCGAACCACCTCGCTCTCGACCGCGAGCGCGACCGTGACCGCGCCCAGCCGCTCCGAGAGCTCGCGTGCAAACCGGCCGTGCGCTTCGCGGTCGCGGTCGAGCACCGGGTCGGCGATCCGGATCCAACTCTCGCCGCGGCCCACGTCGGGCGACTCGAGGCGCGGGATGAACTGTGCGATCGCGCGCTCGACCGACTGCTCGTCATCGGTCTGGACGTGTGTCGTCGCATGCGACTCGCCCCGCTCTTCCGCTGTCAGCCGCTGCTCGAGATCCTCGAGGGGGGCGGCCATCGCCACCGAGTACTCGGCGAAGCCGAGCCGCCGCCATGCAGTGATTGCGAGCTCGTTCGACGTCAGCACCTCCAGGGAGACCCAATCCGCTCCACGCGCCTTCGCGTCGGCCACGCACTCGGCGAGCAGCCCCTTCGCGATGCCCTGTCTGCGCGCGCCTGGTCGTACGTACACGAGCTGGACGTGCGCGCGGCCGTGCTGCGGCGCCTCGATGCGGGCCACGCCGACGGGGCCGCCGTCGCCCTCTGCGATGAAGACACCCCCGCCGCGAAGGTCGTCGAGCGTGTCGGACCATTCCTCCTCCCACGGCTCACCCTCCCCGATCGCCTCCGGGATCTCCTGTTCGAACTCGTTCCAGAGCTCGCGCAGCACGCTCTCGTCGGATTCCGTCGCGCGCCGAATCGTCACGGCACGAGCGAGCCGGTCAGCATGTAGTGCGCGGACAGGTTCTGGAAGGGATGGAGGAGCGCGCCGAGCGAATTCACCTCGACACCGTAGAGAACGTCGGCCGCCTTGCGCAGCGCCAGGTCACCCGCGGGCCACGCGTGGGGCCGCGCGAGGTGCCGAGCCAGGAACCACTCCGCCGTCCACGGACCGAGTCCGCGCAGCGCGGTGATCCGCGCGCGCACGTCGTCGTCGTCGAGCTCCGCGAGGCCGTGCAGGTCGATGTCGCTCCGGGCCAAGCCGATCGTGTACTCCGCCTTCCTCCGGGTGAGCCCGACGGCCACGAGGTCCGCCTCCGACGCCGCTGCGACTCGCGCGCGCGTCGGGAACGCCCACGCCTCGCCGACCTGGGTGCCGAGGCGCTGGATCAGCCGGTTGCGGATCGCGACGGCCGAGAAGAGCGACACCTGCTGTGCGGTGATCGAGGTCACGAGCGCCTCGAACGGATCCGGCTGCAGCGGCGGCCGGAAGCCGGCGAGCTTGACCGTCAGGTCCGTGAGCACGGGCTGCCGTTCGAGCGCCCACGCGTAGAACGACGCCAGGTCGAACTCCACCCCGAGCAGCTTCCGGACGACCGGGCGTGTCTCCGCGTCGAGGGGCGAGACGTCGACGCCGCCGCGTGCGGCCCTGATGCGCACGTCTCGACCGGCGATCGCACGGTGGAGCGCTCCGTCGACGAGCCGGTTCGCCAGGTCGGTTCCGAACGCACGGAAGCGCCGGGTCGAGAGGTCGAAGTCGAACGGCTCAGGTAAGCGCAGCAGCGACATCGCGCAGCGTGTCGTACCGCTCGTACGGAACGCCCTCGGCGTCGAGATAGTCGGCGAGCCCGGTGCGCGCGAACACACGGTCGGCGACGAGCGAGGCGCAGCGGTCCGACCAGCCGTCCCCGACGAAGACGAGCGGGCGCCGCCCGGGGAGCGAGCGACGCTTGCACTTGTCGCCGCAGACCTCGCAGACGCCCTCGTCGCGAAAGATCACGCGCCAGCCCTCCGGCCTGACCTCGGCGTCGTTCGACCGCACCTCGACGTCCACCACCCCCTCGCGCTCGAGCACCGGCAGGATCAGCTGCGGCAGTCCGCTCGAGACGATCACCGGGTCGAAGCGCTCGACGAGGTCGTGGAACCCGGGACTCACCTCGACGTTCTCGACCGCCCACCTCGCGGCCTCCTCGGCGCTGACACGCAGCGTCCCGATCTCGGCGGCGAGCGCCTCTCCGTAGCTCGAGAAGCTCTCCTGGATGCCGCCGTCGTAGATCGACGGATCGCCCAGCGCGTGCACCGCGGCCACGAGGGAGTCGCGCACCGTGATGGTGCCGTCCCAGTCCAGGACGAGCTGCACTAGATGATTGATTCCTGATTCGTGTGCTCGCGGGGAGGGGCCCCCATCCGCGGGTGCTCCAATTGGGAATCAATCATCTATAGGTGCGAGGTGATGCCCGCGGGATCGTCGTCCGGTGTGCGGCCGTTCGCCGAGACGCCGTCCTCGGCCCAGGAGTACATGTACTTGCCGTCGTCGAGGTCGGCGGCGAGCGACGTCAGTCGCAGCGGATGGAACGTGTCGCACATGACTGCGTACTCGTGCGTCTCGGTCAGCCCGAGCGACTTCTCGGCCAGCCCGGGCTGCGGCCCGTGCGGGAGGCCGGAGGGGTGCAGCGTGATCGACCCGAGCTCGATCCCCTTGCGCGAGGAGAAGTTGCCGTCGACGTAATAGATCATCTCCTCGCTCTGCAGGTTCGAGTGGTGGTAGGGGATCGGGATCGCCTCGGGATCGAAGTCGAGCTTGCGCGGGCAGAACGAGCAGATCACGAAGTTCGGGCCGGCGAACGTCTGATGCGACGGGGGCGGCATGTGGATTCGGCCCGTGATCGGCTCGAAGTCGTGAATCGAGAACGTCCACGGGTAGACGTACCCGTCCCAGCCGACGACGTCGAACGGGTGGTAGTCGATGACGTAGGTCTGGTAGCCGTCGCGCACCCGGACCTTGACGAGGAACTCGCCGCGCTCGCGGTGCGTGCGCAGCTCCGTGGGCGGATGGAGGTCGCGGTGGTAGTACGGCGCATGCTCCATCAGCTGCCCGTGCTCGTTTCGGTAGCGCTTCGGGATCGTGATCAGCCCCGGCGTCTCGAAGACGAGGTAGCGCTGCTCTCCCTCCGGTACGAAGCGGTACGTCGTGCCGCGCGGGAGGACGATGTAGTCACCGGCCTTGTACGGCACGTCGCCGAACACCGTCTCGAGCACACCGTCGCCCTCGTGGACGAAGACGACCTCGTCGCGCTCACCGTTGCGGAAGAAACCGTCCATCGGCTCGGTCGGACGACAGAGCGAGATCTCGACGTCGTTGTTCCACATCAGGAGCTGCCGGCCGGTCACGGCGTCGCCGGCCGGCGGCACGTCCCACGTCCGCAAGTGCCGATGCGCATGCGCATCGGGCACCCATTCCGTGCGTTCGATCGGCTCGAACTCGCCCAGCTCGATCACGCGGCAGGGCGACTGCAGGTGGTAGAGGATCGACTCGAGGCCCGAGAAGCCTACGAATCCCATCACCTCCTCCGTCAGGAGCGTGCCGTTGTCGCGGTGCACGATGTGGCGCTTTCTGGGCACGTCGCCGAGGCGCTGGTAGAACGGCATGGATGGAGGATATCGGCGGACGAATCGAGCGCGAGGTCGGCTCGTGGGAGGGCGTCACGGTGCAGCCGCACCGCTTGGGCGGCGTCGAGTTCCGCCTCGGGAAGCGCGAGCTCGGGCACATCCATCTCGAAGGCTGGGCCGATCTGCCGTTCACCTCGCGGATCCGGGAGATGCTCGTCGAGACGGGCCGGGCCGAGCCGCACAAGTTCGGCGTTCGCGGCTGGGTCTCCGCCGACCTCGACGACGAGACGATCGAGCTCTTCAGGCTCTCCTACGAGCGGGCGCGGGTGGCGCAGAACATGCGGGAGCGCGCAGACCCAATCTGATTCGCGAAGCGAACCAGATTGGAGCCTTTCGGTCTTCCCCGCGGGCCGAAACCCTCGAATCTGGTTCGGCTGCGCCGAATCAGATTCGGAGCAGCTGCGCGAACCGGTCGGCGGCGACGTTGCCACCCGAGACGATCACGCCGATCCGCCCGCCTGACGCGAGCCCTTCGCGGACCGCGGCGAGACCGACGGCTCCGCTCGGCTCGATCACGAGCTTCAGCCGCTCGAAGGTGAAGCGCATCGCGTCGACGATCTGCTCGTCGGTGACCGTCACGATCTCGTCGACGAGCCGCGAGGCGATCTCCCACGTCACCTCCCCGGGTGCATGTGTCTGCAGGCCGTCCGCGATCGTGCGTGGGACGTCGATCGCGACGATCCTTCCCGCGGCGAACGACTGCTGCCAGTCGTTGCCCGCCTCCGGCTCGACGCCGACGACGCGCTGCACCCCGAGCTCCTTCGCGATCAACGCACAGCCGGAGATCAGCCCGCCGCCGCCCAACGGGACGACGAGGGTGTCGACGACGCCCGCGTCCTCCAGCAGCTCGAGCGCCGCGGTGCCCTGGCCGGCGACGATCAACGGGTCGTCGTACGGCGGCACGATCTCCGCGCCGAGCTCCTCCGCCATCGAGGCTGCGATCGCTTCGCGATTCCCGGCGTAGCGGTCGTAGCTCACGACCTCCGCGCCGTAGCCGCGGGTCGCGGCGAGCTTCGACGCAGGGGCGTCCTCGGGCATGAGGATCGTCGCCTTCGCGCCGAGCAGCGACGAGGCGAGGGCGACCGCCTGCGCGTGGTTGCCCGACGAGAACGCGACGACGTTCGCGCCTCGCGGAAGCGACGAGATCTTGTTGTAGGCCCCGCGGAACTTGAACGCGCCTCCGCGCTGGAGATTTTCGGGCTTGAGCACGACGTGCTCGCCGAGCGTCCGCGAGGTGATGACGGGCGTCCGATGCGCGACGCCGTCGAGCACGCGCGCGGCGGCACGGACGTCGTCGGCGCCGATCAACTGACCGTATTCCTGAGCACGCCGATGCCTTCGATCTCGAGCTCGACGACGTCGCCGTGCTGCAGCCAGCGGCCGTCCCCGTGCTCGAGGATGCAGCCACTCCCGACCGTGCCGGAGCCGATGATGTCGCCGGGCCGGAGCACGGTGTTGCGGGCGGCCTGCTCGAGCAGCGCCTCCCACGAGTGGTACATGTCTCCGAGCTCGCCGCGCGAGCGCTCTTCACCGTTCACGCGCGCGATCATCGTGCCGGCGGTGCCGTCGAACTCGTCGGGCGTCACGACGACGGGGCCGATCGAGGTCGCGAAGTCCTTGCCCTTCGCCGGCCCCAAGCCGACGCGCATCTCGGCGCGCTGCACGTCGCGCGCCGACCAGTCGTTGAGCACGGTGAACCCGCCGATCGCACCGTCGGCGCCGATGATCGCCGCGCACTCGAGCTCGTAGTCGAGCTCCCGCGTTCCGTAGGGGTACGGCACCTCGTCCTCCGGCCCGAAGATCGCCGCGGGGTTCGAGAAGTAGAAGACCGGGATCTCGTACCACTCTCGGGGCACCTCCGCGCCGCGCTGCCTGCGCGCGGTCGCGACGTGCTGCTCGAAGGCCATGAAGTCGCGGACCGCCGTCGGGTGGAGGACCGGAGGCCGCAGCTCGACGTCGGCGAGCGCGTATTCGGCATGCTCGCGCGCCGAGCCGCCGCCGGTGAAGAAGGCCTGGAGCGTCTGGGCGGCGAGCTGGACGACGCGATCGCCCTCGATGCGCCCCGGCCACCCCCGCTCGAGAGCGAGCGCCCGCGGCGTGAACATGCAGAGCTTCACGCCGCGGGAGCCTACCGTTGGGTCAGGCGTCGGCGATGTCGCCCGAGAAACGCTCGACCAGAGACGTGCCGGCGCCCTTGCCCTTGTCCTGCCAGTGGCGGAACAGGAGCGACTGATGGTGCGCCGCCGTGTAGTTGAAGTTGAACGCGCAGTCGGTGGAGGTCATGGAGCACGAGAACTGCGCGCCGGTTCCGAAGAACGTCTTGAGGAACGTGTCGGTGGCACCGCAATCCGTGCTCGTGCAGGTCGCCTTCGGATTGAACGTGCCGCCGCTGACGGTGCCGCGCAGGAAGCCGACGAGCGTGCCGGTCACGCCGGCCCGCACGGTTTTGCCGTGGTGCCCGGTCGTCTCACAGGATCCGGGGCTCGCGCCCGCCATCGTCGTGAACATCCCGCGGTCGCGGCGCGTCAGCCTGAACGTGCCGTCGCCGTTGTCCTTGACGATGAACGTGCGCTTCACCGTGTCGTTCGCCCACTCCGTCCCGCACGAGCCCTTGTCCGTGGTGACGAACGTGAACGTGAAGCGGCTGTGTCCCGCCTTGTCGCCCTTCCCGTGGTGACCGGGGTCGGCTCCGGCGACCGCAGCCAGGGAGAGTGCGGCCAGAGCCAGCGCACCGAGAGCTATGAGTCGTTTCATGAGATCAGAACCTTCCGTCGGGTACATCCCTTAGATGCCCGTTCGGGGCCTGACCTTGCCTGGCCGCGAGGCCGGTTTTACCTCTTAACTAACGTTGAAATCCCGCGTTACGGCTCGGTATGAACGATCACATCGGCGATGTCCGGCCGCTCGCGGCGGATCCGCTCCTCGATCTCGCTCGCGCGCGCATGGGCCTCGTCGAGCCGCGTCGTCCCGTCGAGTCCGAGCGTCAGGAACGCAACGAGGCCGCTGTCGGTACGCAAGAAGCGCAGCGCGCGCGGATCGCGTCCCGTGGCGTCGCGGACGATGCGGCGCACCACCGCCTCGTCGTCGGCGTCCGCCTCGCGCGCCTCGCGCGCCTCGCTCGCCTCGGTGAGCGGCTCGAGGTGGGTCTGCACGCCGGAGATCTCCGGGACAGCGGCGGAGATCGCCGCCTCCAGTTGCTCGGCGACGTCGTGAGCCTCCTCGAGCGAGAGATCGCCCGGCAGCTTGACGTGCAACGAGAGCTCCTGCCGCCCACCGACATCGACGAGGGCGAGGTTGTGCACCTCCCGGACGCGCGGCACGCCGATCGCGGCCGCGTGGGCGCGCTCGCGCACGCCTGCGTCCTCGAGCGGCTCGACATGGACGACGACGTCCGCATTCGGAAGCGCGCGTTCGACCGCCGCCTCGACCGCGTCCGCTGCCGCATGGCCCTGTCCGACGGCGGCGCCGGGCGGCACGCCGATCACCACGTCCGCGAACTGTCGCCCGCCGGCTTGCCGCATGCGCAGCCTGCGCAGCTCGACCGAGGGGGTCATCAACTCGATCGCACGGACTGCAGCCGCCTCCGCCTCCGCCGGCGCCCGGTCCATGAGCACGTCGACGTTAACCTTGATCAGCCTCGCCGCGGCGACGAGGACGAGGACGCCGACGAAC
>JABFWJ010000271.1 GCA_013362295.1 Thermoleophilia bacterium | reverse complement strand
CGAGAACTTCCGCTACACGAAGGAGTGGCGCGACGGCCGCACGACGGTCCTCTTCTTCGAAGCGAACGTCGGCGACCGCGACCTCCAGGGCATCGACATCCTCGAGGAGAACGAGTCCGGCCAGATCGAGCGCTTCACCGTCATGATCAGGCCGCTCTCGGGCCTCCAGGCCGTCGCCGGCACCATGGCCGCCCGCCTCGGCCTCGCGTAAACGCGAATGCTCCAATCTGGTTCCGCTTCGCGGAATCAGATTGGGTTGCGGGAAGTCCCGAACCTGATTCGGCACAGCCGAACCAGATTCGAGCTCTTCGACCCGCCGAAACCCGCCGCTATACTGGCCGCCGACCGGCGGATGTAGCTCAGTCGGCTAGAGCGTCTGCTTGCCATGCAGAAGGTCGTGGGTTCGAGTCCCATCATCCGCTCTCTGAAACCCGCCGCTCAGGCGGGTTTTCCGTTTCCGTCACTGGCGACACCAGTCCCCGATGAGTCCCAGCCAGGCAGCCGAAGCGATGACCAGCCCTTCCTATAGTTTTCGGATATGGCTGGTCACGACGCCCTCCGCGTTCCTCACGGGCGTCCACGCTGTCGCCCGAGTTGCAGTACCTTCCGCGTCGTCGTCGCCTGAGAACGTCTTAGGTGCGGTAGTCAACGGGCCGTTGACGTTTGGACCGCTGAGCACGCGCCAGTCCCGTTGCTCGAATAGCTCACGTGCGAGCACGGCCGCGCGGTGCTCGATTTCCGCCTCGCACCGCTCAACGTCGGCAAGCTCGGCGACGCGCGCGCTGACGCGGCGCTCAAACTCGTCGCGCAGGTAGGTCGACGTTTCAGGGAAGTCGTCGGCGCTGTAGCCGAGGACCTCACGTTGCTCGACGCAGGCGCGTACCGCGTCGATGACGACCGTGGAGTCCAAGTAGCCGTTGAGTCCCGCTTCGCTCCAAGTGTCAAGTTCGCGGACGAAGCTCTGGTCCGGTGAGGACGGTTCGCTCGCTGTCGCTCTTCCTGAGCGTGCAGACCGGCCGCGACAGACGCTGCGCGAGATCCGCACCGGCCTGCAGGCACTGCGGCCTTCACTGCACACCGCTGCAGGCCGTCTCTGGCTTGACCGCTCCGTCGAGGCGGTCGGTTGGCGCTGAACGCTTCGTGCTGGAACGCCCGGCTTGGACTGCCGCCCAACTAGCTGGAAGGGCGCGCGCCACCGGAGGTCGGACGTTCGCGGATCGCGAAGCTACGACCGCCGGAGTCGCCGACGGGCAGGCTCGTTCTCAAACCAGCCCACGTGCGTCCAGAACTCATCAACCAGCGGGTAGCGGAACCCCATCGCTACCGCGGACGCTCGTAGCTTTCGTCCAGCGCGTCGGCGACGTCTTCATCCTGAAGTCCACGCTCGAACTCTGGCCCCTCTACCCGTTTCGGCTCCACGAATTCCGCGTGGACAATCTCCTCGAGCCGGCACCACTCACGGTCGCCCAGCACAATCCGGCCCTCTGTATCCGCGTGGGCACGGAGCACGACCCACGGATCAGCATCCTCACCGGGTGACTCGACCGCCAAGTCATAGTCGGGCCGCCCAGCGCGGTGCAGTCTGAGCGCCACCAGCATCGCCGAGATCCTAGACCGCTTCAGTTGAGAAGTCGCGAGTAGCACACAGCGCCGCCTCTTCCGCGATTGTCGTTTCACCCCGCACAGCCTCAAACTCGTGCGCGTCGATCGCGAGGAGAACCTGCGAGTTCGAGTGACCGGTGCACCGCACGAGTCTCTACGGGCGCTTCGCGCCGGCGCCGCTGCCGTCGCGGCGGGCACGTTCGAGCGCCATCAGCATCCGGTCGCGCCACGCCACCCGTTCGTCCCACCGTTCCAGCGCCAGGAGCTCCCGCCGCTCTGCCGTGACCTGCTGCACGAGCTCGGGCGTCCACGGGTCGTGCTGGCCGCGCTCGGCCCCCATCCGCTCGTACGCAGGGCCCATGCGCGCGGCGTGCGCCTCGATGCCGCCGCGCGTGTTCAGGTCGACCGTCTCGAACGGGCCGATGAACGACCAGCGGCGCCCGAGGCCGTCGCGGACGACGCGGTCGACGTCGTCGACGGACGCGACGCCGTCGCGCACGAGACAGTACGCCTCGCGGAGCAGCGCGCCCTGCAGGCGGTTGAAGACGAAACCCTTGACCTCCTTGCGCACGTGCACCACGCGCAAGCCCGCACGCCCGAGGAGCTGCTCGGCCTGCTCGACGACGTCGCGGCGGGTGAAGGGCGCCGGCACGAGCTCGACGACAGGGAGCAGGTAGGGCGGGTTGCCCGGATGGGCGACGAGGCACCGCTCCCGGCCCGGCAGCTCTCCGGCGAAGGCCGAGCACGGCAGCGCGGACGACGACGACGCGAGCACCGCGTCCGGCCGGGTCGCCACGTCGAGCCGGGCGAACAGGTCGCGCTTGAGATCGAGCGACTCGGGTGCGCACTCCTGGACGTAGGACCGGCCGGCGACCGCCGGTGCGAGGTCGTCGTGGGCCGTGACGCGCGCGGCGATCGTCTCGCACGGCTCGTCGATGAGATCGAACGACGCGAGATCGTCGAGTCGGTCGCGCAGCTCGTGCCGGACAGCCTCCCGTCGCTGCGGATCGGGGTCGTGCACCGCCACGTCGAACCCCGCGCGGGCGAAGCTCAGCGCCCATGCGACACCGATCGAACCGCCGCCGACGACTGCGATCTGCTCGGCCATCGACCGCAGACGCTATCGGCGCCCGCGGGGTGCGCCGGGCCTTGACTTCGTCGCGGCCGGCGTGATCGTCTGATCGGATGAGTGTGCGGATCGGCGCCAAGGTCCCGAACAGCGGGCCGCTGCCGACGGAGATCGGGATCGCGGAGATGGCGGGCACTCTCGAGCGGGCCGGTTTCGAGTCGCTCTGGGTCAGCGACCACGTCGTGCTGCCGGAGGAGATCGAGTCTCGGTATCCATTCGCGGCGGACGGCCGCGCGACGTGGGCGACGTCGACGCCGTATCTCGACGCGGTCGTCGCGCTCGCGCTGATCGCGGCGGCGACGGAGCGCGCTACGTTCGGAACGGCCGTTCTCGTGTTGCCGTTGCGGAACCCCGTCGTCGTCGCGAAGCAGGCGGCCTCGCTCGACGTCGTCAGCGGCGGTCGGCTGAAGCTCGGCGTCGGCGCCGGCTGGCTGGCGGAGGAGTTCGCAGCTCTCGGGGTCCCGTTCGAGAGCCGCGGCACGCGCTTCGTCGAGGCGATCGCCACGCTGCGCGCGGCGTGGACGGGACAGCTGTCGGAGGGCGTCCTCAGTCTGCCGACGCCCGCGCACGACGTCCCGGTGCTCGTCGGCGGCCACGCGAAGCCGGCATTGCGGCGCGCCGGGAGCATCGGCGACGGCTGGCTCGGCCAGCAGTCGCTCGACGCAATCGACACGGCCGAGATCGAGGCGGCGAGGGGCGCGATCGAGTCGGCGGCGCGAGACGCCGGCCGCGATCCCGGCGCCCTGCAGGTCGTGCTGCGGATCGTCGACAGCGCCGGGCGCAGCGACGAGGTCGCGCGGCTGCTGCCCGCGCTCGCCGCCGCGCGTGTCGACGAGGTGATCGTCGACCTCGACTGGAGCGGCGGCGACCACGCCGCCGACTTCGAGCGGCTGGCAGGCGCCGTCGCGTGAGCCTGCTCGACGGCAGGACCGTCGCGGTGACCGGCGGCGCGAATGGGCTCGGCGCCGGTATCGTCCGCCGCTTCCACGCCGAGGGTGCACGCGGCTTCGTCGTCGACCTGCCGTCGGCCGCAGATCGCGACGTGCCCCCCGGCTGGAGATCGATCGGCGTCGACGTCCGCGACGATAAGTCGGTCGCGGCTGCGTTCGAGCAGGTGAGCTCGATCGACGTGCTCGTGGCGGCCGCCGGGGTCGTCCCCGGCTGGACGCCGGTCGCCGAGCTCGACCTCGACGAGTGGGACGACGTCTTCCGCGTCAACGTTCGCGGGATGATCTCCACGTTCAAGCATGCGCGGCTGACCGACGGCGGGGCGATCGTCGCGATCGGTTCGCTCAACTCGTGGCGGGGCGACCCGAACATCGCCGGGTACGTCGCCAGCAAGCACGCAGTCCTGGGGATCGTGCGGTCGGCGGCGCTCGAGCTCGGCAGGCGCGGCATCCGCGTCAACGCGCTCGGTCCGGGGCCGATCGCAACCGGGGCGCTCCTCGCCCGGATGCAGCGGCGTGAGCGCGAGCTCGGCCTCCCGGTCGAGGAGGCGCTGGCGGCGGCCGCGCGGCAGACGGCTCTCGGCCGGATGGCGACGATCGATGAGGTCGCCGCCGCCGCGCTCTTCCTCGCGAGCGATCTCTCGTCCGGCATCACCGGGCACCTGCTCCCGGTCGACGCGGGTATCGCGTGACCGGCCGGGTCGTCCTCGTCACCGGCGCGTCACGCGGGATCGGTGCCGCCGCTGCCGCGGCCATTGCGGAATCCGGTGCGAGCGTCATCGCCCACTACGGCACATACGCCGACGGCGCCGCCGAGGCGGTCGCGGCACTGCCGGACGACCGTAAGCTGCTCGTGCAGGCGGACCTGTCGCAACCCGGCTCGGCGCGCGCGCTCTGGCGCGAAGCCGTCGCCTGGCGCCGCCGCATCGACGTCGTCGTCGCCAACGCGGCGATCGCACCTGAGACGCCGTTCGAGGGCAGCGACGAGGAGTGGGACGCAGGCTGGGATGCGGTCCTGCGCGTCAACGTGCTCGAGACCGTCAGCCTGATCCGCGAGGCTGTCGCGCATTTCCGCGCGAGCGGCGGCGGCATCGTGATCACGGTGTCGAGCTGGGCGGCGCAACAGGGCTCGGCGATCCCGTCGCTCTCGGCGTACGCAGCGTCGAAGGCGGCCGTGAAGGCGGTCACGCAGACCGTGGCGCGCAACTACGCCAGGGACGGCGTGCTCGCGTACGTCGTCGCGCCGGGGATCGTCCGGACGCGGATGTCCGAGATCTCGGCGACCTCGCGCGGCGGCATCGACAACGTGAATGCGATCCTGGCGATGGGTGAGATGGCGCCGGCCGACGAGGTCGGATCGCTGATCGCCTTCCTCGCGAGCGGCGCGTGCCGGCACCTGACCGGCGCGACGATCGACCTCAACGGTGCCTCCTATATCCGCTAGAGGCTTGATGTGGATTCCGGTGCTTGCGGGCCCACCATCCGTGCGTGCCAGGAATTCACATCAAGCCTCTAGGACTGCCTCGTCACCGGCACGTTCACTCGCTTGACACGGACCCGCACACTCGTCCACTATCCGCACATACGGGCACGATGCGGACAACGTTGACGACGGCGAACCCCTCCGCTGCGCCGATCCCGGAGGGACCCGGTGTCCGAGGCGACGTCGTGGTCAAGCTCGAGGGGATCAGGAAGTCGTTCGGGACGACCGAGGTGCTGCACGGCGTCGACCTGACGGTCCACTCCGGCGAGCACGTCGTCGTCTTCGGCCCGTCCGGCTCGGGCAAGTCGACGCTGCTGCGCACGATCAACCTGCTCGAGGAGCCGAGCGCAGGGTCGGTGCGCGTGCTCGGTGTCGAGTACGGGCCGGTCGCGAAGGGCGTGAAGCGCGGCGACCCCGTCGAGCTACGACGCCGCGTCGGGATGGTGTTCCAGCAGTTCAATCTCTTCCCGCACCTGCCGGCGCTGCACAACGTCGCCCTGCCGCTCCGCGCGGCC
Source organism: Thermoleophilia bacterium (assembly GCA_013362295.1). Lineage (GTDB taxonomy): Bacteria > Actinomycetota > Thermoleophilia > Gaiellales > Gaiellaceae > PALSA-600. The sequence goes on along the minus strand of JABFWJ010000271.1, from coordinate 2,104 downwards.
AAGGGCATGGGGCGCCGGGAGGCCGAGGAGCGGGCAGCCGCGGCGCTGCGGCAGGTCGGACTGTTGCGGTTCGCGGCGCGCTTCCCTGGGGAGCTGTCGGGCGGCCAGCAGCAGCGCGTCGCGATCGCGCGCGCGCTCAGCCTCGATCCGAAGATCATGCTCTTCGACGAGCCGACGTCGGCGCTCGACCCGGAGCTCGTCGGCGAGGTGCTGGCCGTGATGAGGTTCGTTGCCGAATCGGGGATGACGATGGTGATCGTCACGCACGAGCTGAACTTCGCGCGGGAGATCGGTGACTTCAACGTCTTCATGGACGACGGCGTTGTCGCCGAGTCCGGGCCGCGCGGCTTCCTCGACAACTGCACGAATCCGCGCACGAAGCAGTTCATGGCGGCGGTCCTCTGATGCTCGCAGCGTACGAGTGGTCACTCATCTGGACGAACAAGAGCGCCTTCCTCCACGGCCTGCTGACGGCGCTCGAGGTCGCCGCCGTCGCAATCGTGATCTCGGTCGCCGTCGGCCTGGTGCTGGCTCTCGCGCGGATGAGCAAGCCGCCGCTGTCGTGGTTCGCCGCGTTCTACATCAACGTCTTCCGCGGAGTGCCTGCACTCGTCAGCGTTATCTGGGTCTACTTCGGCTGGTCGCTCCTCCTGGGCGTGAGCTTCACCGTCTTCCAGGCCGGCGTGATCGCGCTCGTGCTCCTCTACGGCGCCTTCATCGCCGAGATCTACCGCGCCGCTCTCTAGGCGATCCCGCGCGGGCAGCGTGAGGCCGGGTTGGCGCTCGGCATGCGCCCGATCCGCGTCTTCCTGCAGATCGTCCTGCCGCAGGCGACCAAGATCGCGATCCCCAACATCGGGAGCATGTTCATCGGGATGGTGAAGGACACCTCGACGTTCACGGTGATCGGGCTGCTCGAGGTCGTGCGAGTGACACAGAACCTGAACTCGGTGACCTTCCAGCCCTTCGTGCTCTACACCGCCGCGGCCGCTGTCTACGTGATCGCCGCGTTCGTGCTCGATTTCCTCTTCCGCGCCGTCGAGAAGTCGATGGCGACGCCGCCCGTGAGTGGGGTCGGGAGAGCCGCGACCGCGCGGCGGAGGCGACGCGTCGAGACCGTGATGCAACGCGTCGAGGCAGCGTCGGGCGCCAGGTGACCAAGTTCAGGGCCCGGACGGGCCACGAGAAGGAGGCAGAGAGATGACGAGCAGAAGACAGTGGTTCGGTCGCGTCGCGATCGCGGGCGTGCTGGCAGCCGCGGTGGTCGCGGCCGTCGCCGTCGGTGCTTCGGCGACGCCGAAGGCCGGCAACCCGTACCACCTGAAGTCCCCGGGCACGCTGGTCGTAGGCATGAACCTGCAGTACAAGCCGGAGATGTACCTCGATGCGAAGGGCAAGCCGGCCGGGTACGACGTCGTCCTGCTGAAGGAGCTGGTGAAGCGGATGCACGTCAAGCTCCAGATCAAGAACCTCGACTTCAACGGCCTCATCCCCGGCCTCGTCGCGAAGAAGTTCGACATGGTCTCTGTCGGCCTCTCCGCCACGCCCGAGCGAAAGAAGGCCGTCAGCTTCAGCCGCGGCTACGTGCCGTACGCGCAGATCCTCGCGCAGGGGAAGGACGACACGACACCCGCGACGATCGCCGCGTGGAACGACTCGAGCAAGACGATCACGTCGCTGCAGGGCTCGACGGCCGAGCAGCTCGTGCAGAAGACGTTCCCGAACGCGAAGTCGATGTCGTTCCCCGACCAGAACGCGGCGTTCCTCGAAGTCGCCACCGGTCGGGCGAACGGGATCGTCGTCGAGAACTACCTCCTCGCCCAGTTCAACAAGTCGAATCCGGACAAGCAGCTGAAGCAGGCCGCTTTCCCGAAGCCGCTCCACGTCGAGTACGGATCGTGGGCGGTTCAGAAGGGCAACAGCGCCCTGGTGAAGTTCCTCAACTCGTTCATCTGCAAGGCGCAGTCGAGCGGGAAGCTCGCGTCGATCTACAAGGCGACCGAGGGAACGAGCCTCCCTCCGATGCCGCCCTGCTAGCAGCACCTGCGGTCGGGCGGCGGTGCGCCGCCGCCCGACCGTGCTCGCCGTGACGCACGAAGAACGC
>JABFWJ010000211.1 GCA_013362295.1 Thermoleophilia bacterium | reverse complement strand
AGGACGGAGAGGATCGCGCGAGCCGCAGAAGGCACGTCGGTGCCGGCAAGGAGGACGGGCGACCCATGCACGGTCGTCATCGCGACGGAATGGGCCGGGAAGTTCGCGTCACAGAGGACGAGGTCATCACCATGGCCCATCTCCGCGAGGACGAAGAGCAATTCCGGAGTAAGCAGTGGATCGAGGTGCTTCAACATGCGATCGTGTTGGTGGCCCGTGAGCCGGACGCCTCGGCGTCCGGCGCACGGAGTCGGGGCGCTTCTCAGGCGCCAGCGAGCACGAAGTTGTGTACCCCCTTTGCGTTCGAAGGGGTGATCAGGAAGCAGGGAAGCAGCTGCTTCTCCGGCCTGCCCGTCTTGCGGGTCTTGATGTACTTGTCCGCCTCGACGACGGCGAGCTTCGAGAAGTTCGCGATCGGCTGGAGGACGGTCGCCTTCAGAGCGCCGGCGAGGATCGAGCGGACGGCGTCGGGGCTGCCGTCGAGACCGACGACCTTGACGTCGGTGCGGTGGGATGCCTTGAGGGCGGCCACGGCGCCGATGGCCATCGTGTCGTTGCCCGAGATGATGCCCTTGATCTTCGGGTGGGCCTGCAGGATCGTCTGCGTGACGTTGAACGCCTGCGTCTGGTCCCAGTTCGCCGTCTGCTTCGCGACCAGTTTCATGCCCTTCAGCTGGTCGAGAACGGAGTGGTAGCCGCGCGACCGGACGCCCGCGTTCGTGTCCGACGCCTTTCCGGTCAGCTCGGCGTATTGGCCCTTCGCGCCCATCTGCTTCGCGAAGTACGTCGCGCCGAGCACGGCGCCCTGGAAGTTGTTCGACACGAGCTGGGCGACGGCCAGGCCGCTCTTGTTGATCTCGCGGTCGATCAGGAACACCGGCACGCCTGCCGTCTTCGCCTTCTTGACGGCGGTGATCGTCGCGTCGGCGCCCGCGTTGTCGAGGATGATCGCGGCCGCGTGCTGCGAGATCGCACTGTCGATCTGCTGCGACTGCAGGTTCGGGTCGTCGTTGTGCGAGAGGACCCGGGTCTTGTAGCCCAGCTTCTTCGCCTCCGCGTTGGCGATCGTCGCCTCCGACGCGAAGAACGGGTTCGTGTGCGACGGCGTGATGATCACGATGAGCTTGCTCGCCGTCAGGTGCGCAGAAGTCGCGGAGGCCGCGACGGCCGCGACGCCGAACGCCGTCACCACCGCCAGGACCATCACGATCCGTCTCTGGATGCTGCCCTTCATGCCTTCTCCTTTCGCGACCAGGTGGCCGCGTCGACATCTCTCGTTGGCTAGGCCTGCGCTGCTGACTTCTCGCTGCTGACCACCTCCTCGATGATCGAGGCGACTGCTGCGGACGCCCGTGACTGACGCCGCCGCTGGGCCTCGTCCAGCGCTACGGCCGCGACGATCACCGTCCCCTTGGCGATCATCTGCCAGAACTCGGAGACGCCGACCAGCACGAGACCGTCGCTGAGGAAACCGATCACGAAGGCGCCGATGACGGTGCCGCCGATCGTGCCGCGGCCGCCGAAGAGCGACGAGCCACCGAGGACGACCGCCGCGATCGCGTTCAGCTCGTACGAGGTCGCCGTGTCGGGGAACGCTGCGCCGAGCTGCGAGGTGATCAGCAGCCCCGTCATCGCCGCGCAAATGCCGGAGATGACGTAGACGCCCATCTTGATCCGGTGGACGCGGATGCCGGCCAGCTCAGACGCGCGCTCGTTGCCGCCGATCGCGTAGACGCGGCGACCGAACGCAGTTCGCTTGGCGATGTACACGGCGACGATCACGAACAGGACGAGCAGGACGATCGTGAACGGGATGTGCGCGAGATTGCCGGTGCCCAGGAAGTCGAAGCCGGTGTTGTGGTGCTTCGGCTCGCCGCCGAGGTCGGGGAAGGTCGCGCCGTCGTTGCGCAGGTCGGCGACGCCGCGCGCGACCGAGAGCATGCCGAGCGTGGCGATGAACGGCGCGACCCCGAGCTTCGTGATCACCGCCCCGTTGACCGCGCCCGCCGTCGCACCCACGCCGAGCCCGATCAGGATGACGAGCGGGACGTTGAACCAGATGACGGCGTCGAACGGGTGCAGCACGAGCCCGTCGTTCAGCAGCCCACCCGCAATCATCCCGGCAAGGCCGGCGACCGATCCGACCGACAAGTCGATGCCGGCCGTGAGGATCACGAACGTCTCGCCGATCGCCATGATCGCGACGATCGCGACATGCTCCGTCATCACCCGCAGGTTCGAGCCGGTGAAGAACGACGACGAGATCGAGCTGAACACGATCACGATCCCGATCAACGCGACGAATGCGCGGAGCCGCAGCAGCAGCGAGCGCCACGCGTGCGGCGTATGCAGCTCGTCCAGCAGCTCCTGCAGCCATCCCGGCCGCGTCCGCAGCAGCGCGCCGAACTGTGACGAGCTCATCTACGCCACCGCCTTGACCGCATGCGGGTTCGACGCGGCGACGAGCAGGCCAGACGTCGCCTCCTCCCGCGCGAACTCGCCGGTAATGCGGCCGCGCGCCATCACCAGAATGCGATCCGCCATCCCAAGCACCTCCATGAGGTCCGACGACGTGAAGAGGATCGCGATGCCCTCGCTTGCCAGGCGCTTCATGATCCGGTAGAGCTCGGCTTTCGCGCCCACGTCCACGCCACGCATCGGGTCGTCCATCAGCAGCACTTTCGGCTCGGTGAGCAGAGCCTTTGCGACGACCACCTTTTGCTGGTTGCCGCCGGAGAGGGCGGTGACCGGGTGGTTGATGTCGGGCACCTTGACGCCCACGTCGCGAACGACTGCGCCGACCTCGCGCGCCTCGCGCCGCACCGCGAGGTTGCCGAAGGCGGCGAGCTCGTCGAGGCTCGCGAGCGAGACGTTCTCCTTCACCGAAAGGGCCTGCACGAGCCCCTCGCGCTGCCGGTCCTCGGGGACGAGGAAGAGGCCGCGCGCGATTCGCGCGCCGATCGCCTCGTGGTGGAGATCGACGCCGTTCAGCGTGACGCAACCGACCGCCTCCCGCCGCTCGCCGACGAGGCTCTGGAGCAGCTCCGTGCGGCCGGCGCCCATCAGCCCGTAGACACCGACGATCTCGCCGGCCGAGACGGAGAAGGAGACGCGATCGACCCAGAGGCCGCCGCCCGGCCGGGGAAGCGTGAGGTCGGCCACCTCGAGCAGCGGCTCACCCACCGGCCGTGCCTCGTACGGGAAGAGTGCCTCCGGATCGCGGCCGATCATGTGCTCGACGATCCAGTGCGAGTCGATCTCGGGCACCGCCGCCTCGGCGACCTGTTTCCCGTCGCGCAGCACGGTGACGAAATCGCCGATGGTCATGATCTCCTCGAGCCGGTGCGAGATGTAAACGACGGCTACGCCGTCGGCAACCAGTGCGCGCACGACCTGGAACAGGCTCTCGACCTCGCGCGTGGACAGCGCCGAGGTCGGCTCGTCCATGATCAGCACGCGCACCTGCTGCGACAACGCCTTCGCGATCGCCACCATCTGCTGCGCGCCCACCGCCAGGTCTCCGACGAGCGAGCGCGGATTCACGCGCTGGCCCAGCCGCTCGAGCAGCCGCGCCGCCTCACGCTCCTGCTCGCGCAGCCGGACGCCGGCGGCCGAGCGCAGCTCGCTGCCGGCGAAGATGTTCTCGGCGACGCTGAGATTCGGAAAGAGCAGCAACTCCTGGTGGATGAGCCGGATCCCGTGCTCGCCCGCCGCCCGCGGCGAGGGCAGCTGCACCGTCTGCCCGTCGAGCAGGATCTCGCCCGCCGTCGGCTGGTGCACGCCCGCGAGGATCCCGATCAGCGTCGACTTGCCCGCGCCGTTCTCGCCCACGAGCGCGTTCACCTTGCCGCGGTACACGTTGAAGTCGACGTGGTTGAGCGCGACGGTGCCGCCGAACACCTTGCTCACGTCCGCCGCGCGGAGGACGGCTTTACGCGCGGCGCTCATCTCCCCACCTTCAACGTGATCGGCGTGACCAACGGGCGCCTTGCCGACGAGAGCGTGAAGGCGCCTGTGAAGGTGACCTTCTTCCCTTTCAGCTTGCCGGTGTTGAGGTTCGCCAGTGCGGTCTCGCGGACCTTCGAGTTGAAGGCGATCGCGACCTCGCCGTACTTCACCTGGTTCTCGAAGTCGTTGAAGTTGATGAACGGCAGCGCATCGCGCACATCGGTGCCGCTCAGGATCGGTCCGATCTGGATGAAGACGTCCGGCTTCGTCCCCGAGCCGAGCGCGATGCCGGCCTTCGAGACGAGCGAAAGCGTGTCGACCGAGACGACGCGCCCGGAGCCCTTGGCCAGGAACGCGGGCGGCGAGTCGAGCACCGAGTAGTTGCCGTATTTCTTCGAGGCGGCCGCGCGGTCCTTCTGCAGAGCGCCGAGCAGGGTCGGCAGCTCGACGGCCCGCTTCTTCACCGTCGGCAGGACCTTGCTCTTCCACACCGCGTTGACGTAGCTGTCGGGATCGAGGTTCGAGCTGTTTGCGACCGACGAGCCAGCCGTACTCTTGCTGAGCGACTCGACCACCCAGGGGGGATCGAAGATCGCGAGCAGCACGAGTGCGACCACGATCGCGACCGCGACGCCGAGGAACAGCCATGGGCGGCGCGTCGAGGACGCGCGGCGGCGGGACGAGAGGAGCACGCTGCGGGTCATGACGGGACCTTCTGCAGCTGGGCGCGCTCGGCGTCGGGCGCGGGCTCCGCGACGAGCCGCTCCGCCGTGAAGTGATCGGTGATGAGGACGTTGATCAGGCCGCCCTCGAGTGCGCCGCGGATGGCGTCGACCTTCTCCGCCGTGCCGGCGACGCCGACCGAGCGCGGCACCCGTCGCAGCTGGCCGAGCGTCATGGCGACGACGCGCGCATCGAAACGGCTGACGACCGGCTTGCCGGCACCGTCGAAGAAACGCAGGCAGACGTCGCCAACCGCGCCCAGCGTCTCCAGCTCGGCGAGTTCCTCGGCAGAGAAGACGTTGCCGCTCTCGCCGAGCAGACGGGAGGGGAAGAGCCCGCCGATCCCGACGAGCGCGAGCGTCAGCCGGTCGAAGAACGTCGCTGTCTCCTGCACGGACGGCTCGGCCAGATAGGCGCCGGTCGCCTCGGGCGAGCCGGTGACGCCGGGCGCGGACAGGAAGTGCGGCTCGCCCCGGAGCAGCGACGCGAGCTGCTGCGTCAGCCGCGTCGCGTGCACTTCGGCGGTGGGGTTGCCGATACCGCCCAGGATCTGGACGACGTGGCTCTGCCCCGTGCGCCGCAGCGGCTGCATCGAGCCGACCATGCGCAGTAGCGTCTCGCTCCACGAGGAGATCCCGACAACCTCGTCGCGCCCGAGTGTGGTCTCGAGGTATGTCGCTGCAGCGCTGCCGATGTCGCGCAACACCTGGTCGGGCGTGTCGACGGCGCAATCGGCGACGACGGCGTCCTTCAGTCCGTAGCGCCGCTCGAGCTCCTCCTCGAGCTCCGGGTACACGCCCGTCGGCGCCATCACCGTCGTGCGCACGATGCCCTCGCGCTGCGCCGCCGTCAGCAGCCGCGACACCATCGCCTGCGACAGCGACAGGTGTCGCGCGATCTCCGGCTGGCGCATGCCGTGCTCGTAGTACAGCCGCGCGACCTTCGTCATCAGGCGGAGGCGCTCGACAGACGTCACAGAACCGCCGCCTCCCTCGGCACCGGGAGGGCGGCACGCCAGCCGGCCAGCAGGCTTTCGCGCCGGTCGGCGTCGAGCTGTGGCTCGAAGCGATCGCCCCCACTCGTGTCGACGGACGCGCCGGCCAGGCGCGCGACGCCGAGTGCGGCCGCGTGCGGCGTCTTGCTGCGCACGAGCGGGCGGTCGATCAGATCGGCCTGCAGCTGCATGAGCATGTCGTTGCGGCTGGCGCCGCCGTCGACGCGCAGCTCGACGAGCGGCCGTTCGAGGTCGTGCTCCGCTGCTTCGACGAGGTCGGTCACCTGGAAGGCACTCGCCTCGAGCGCCGCGCGCGCCAATTCGGCGCGGCCGCTCGCGAAGGTCAGTCCGGATCTCCGGCCGCGGGCCTCCGGCAGCCAGTGGGGCGCGCCCAGGCCGGCGAAGCCCGGGACGAGGTGGACACCGCCCGCGTCGGGCACCGTCGACGCGAGCCGCTCGACGTCTGCCGCGCTCTCGAGCCCGAGCACACCGGCCAGCCATTCGACCGTCGCGCCGCTCGAGAAGACATTCCCTTCGAGCGCGTACGCCGGCCGCTCGCCGAGCCACGCGAGCGTCCCCGCAAGCCCGTGCTGCGACTCGCGCGGCTCCTCGCCCGTCGGTGTCATCAACGACGTTCCGGTGCCGTACGTCGCCTTCGCCGTGCCGGCGCGGTCGCAGCCGAGCCCGTAGAGCGCGGCGTGCGAGTCGGCGGCGACGGCGGCGATCGGCACCGCGGGCAGGCTGCCCAGGGGCGTCGTCTCCCCGAGCGTACGGCTCGAGGGGACGACGCCGGGCAATGCGACCACCGGGACGTCGAACAGGTCGAGGAGCTCGTCGCTCCAATCGAGGCGGTGCAGGTCGAAGAGCAGCGTGCGCGAAGCGTTGCCCGCGTCGGTGACGTGCAGGGCGCCGCCGGAGAGGTTCCAGATCAACCAGCTGTCGACCGTGCCGACGCAGGCGGTGCCTGCCTCGGCCTGCGCGCGCAACCCGGAGTCGTCATCGAGCAGCCGGCGCAGCTTCGTCGCCGAGAACATCGGGTGGAGCGGCAGACCGGTGAGGCGGCGGACGAGCGGCTCGGCGCCCGCCGCGCGGAGCTCCGCGCAGAGCTCGGCGCCGCGCATGCACTGCCAACCGACGCACGGCGTCAGCGGCCGGCCGGTCGCGCGGTCCCAGACGAGCACCGACTCGCGCTGGTTCGTGACGGCGACGCAGGCGATGTCCGGGCCTGCCACCTGCTCGATCGCCTCGCGCACGCTCCGCCAGAGCTCGTCGGGGTCCTGCTCGACCCAACCGGGCCGGGGGTAGTGCCGTACGACCGGCACGGACGCCGTCGCGCGCACCTCGCCGGACTGCGAGACGACGAGCGCCTTGGTGCTAGTCGTCCCCTGGTCGACGGCGAGGATTGCGCTCATCTCCGGGTTCGCTCCAGGAGCCCGAGGGTCGCTTCGCGGATGCTGGCGGCGGTGAGCCCGAAGTGCTCGAGCAGCCACGACGCCGAGCCGGTCGGGGCGAAGTGAGGGAAGCCGAGGATCCGCATCGGCACGGGCGAGTTCGCCACGACCGCCTCGGCGACCGCGCCGCCGAGCCCGCCACGAACGGAGTGCTCTTCGACGGTGACGATGGCGCCGGTCTCCTCCGCGGCGGCAACGACTTCCTCCTCGTCGAGCGGCTTCACCGTCGGCATCGAGACGACGCGCGCCGCAATGCCGTCGGCCGCGAGCAGCGCCGCGGCCTCGAGGGCACGCGAGACCATCGTTCCGTTTGCGATCACGGTCACATCGCCGCCGTCCGCGAGCCGCGTCGCCTTGCCGAGCTCGAAGCGGTAGCCGTGGTTGTTGACCGCCGGCACGCCCATGCGGCTGACGCGGACGAAAACGGGGCCGGCGTGCTCAGCGGCCGCCCGCAGTGCGCATTCGGTCTCGAGCGGATCGCTCGGCACGACGACGACGAGGTTGTCGATCGCACGCAGCCACGCGACGTCCTCGACCGAATGATGCGTTGGGCCCAGCTCGCCGTACGCGACGCCGGGGCTCATCGCGCAGAGCGTCACGTCGGCGTTCGTGTAGGCCAGGTCGACCTTGATCTGCTCGAGCCCGCGCGCGGTCAGGAAGCAGCTCGCGCC
>JABFWJ010000121.1 GCA_013362295.1 Thermoleophilia bacterium | reverse complement strand
TGTCCGGCAGCGGCATCTTCGCACTCGCCGGTGCGGCTGTCGTGGCTCAGCTGCTGACCGGTCGAAGCGCGCCCTGGATCGGCGCCGGCCTCGGCTCGATCGCGCTCGCCGCCGGAATGGTGCTGATCGTCTTGGCGGCCGCCCGCGACTCGAGCGCCGCCTATCTGGCCGGCTCGATCCTCGGCGGCGCCGGTTTCGGCGCCGCGTTCCTCGGCGGCCTCCGCGCGCTCACCGCAGCGATCCCGCAGCAGCACCGCGCCGCAGTCATGTCGGCCTTCTACGTCGCCGCCTACACCTCCCTCTCGCTGCCGGCCGTCCTCGCCGGCCTCGTTGTCGCACACGCCGCGCTGCCCACGACCTTCGAGATCTTCGGCAGCGTCGTCGCGGCGATCGCGCTGATCGTGGCCTTCGAAGCCTGGCGCACCCGTCCCACCCCGCAGCTCGCTGCCTAGCCCAATCACGACCGGCCGCCGGCGTCAGCTCGCTCGGGCTCGTCGGCCAAGCTGGATGAACGACCGCCCTCCGTACTCGCGTCCGCGAGACGGCGCGGTGACGAATCCCCCCGGCCGTCGAGGTGCTGCTGGCGGGAGCGGAGGGCGCCACCTCCTCGCGCTGGCGAGCCGGAGCTAGGTTATGTTAAGCGAGTTGCGTCATGCAACCTACTTCAGATAGAGTGTTAGTTGCGTCAAACAACTTACTCCCAAGGAGACCGGGTACGTCCAAAACCATCCTGATCACCGGCTCGAGCAGCGGCTTTGGCCGTGACACGGCGGAAACCCTGCACCGCGCAGGCCACACCGTGTACGCCTCGATGCGCGGTGTGCAGGGCAAGAACCGCGAGGCCGCCGAGGCCCTGCGGAAGCTCGGCATCAAGACCGTTGAGCTGGACGTCAGCGACGACGCGTCTGTCGAAGCGGGCGTCGAGAGCGTGCTGGCGGAGGCCGGCACGATCGATGTGCTGGTCAACAACGCCGGTATCGGGTCAGCCGGCGTAACCGAAGCCTTCACCACGGAGCAGGCGAAGGTCATCTTCGACACGAACGTCGTCGGGCTCCTTCGCGTCACGCGCGCCGTGCTTCCCTCCATGCGTCAGAAGCGCGACGGCCTGATCATCAACATCGGCTCGATCCTCGGCCGCGTGACCTTCCCCTTCACCGGCATCTACGGCGCGAGCAAGTTCGCGGTCGAAGCGCTGACCGACAGCCTCCGCTACGAAGTCTCCCAGCTCGGCGTCGAGGTCGTGGAGGTGCAGCCGAGTGCCTACCCGACCAACTTCCTCACCAGCAGTCAGACCCCTGACGGCACCGAGGTGACCGAGTCCTATGGCGAGGTCGGCCACATCCCCGACGCCATGTTCAAGTCGCTGAGCGCGACGTTCGAGGGCACGGACGCCCCCGATCCGCACGACGTCGCAGAGGCCATCGCCAAGCTCGTCGGTCAGGCCAAGGGCAGCCGCGCTGTCCGCACCGTCGTCGGCGCGCCGTTCGGCTCCGACAAGGCCAACGAGGACGTCGCGCCCGTGCAGGCCAAGGTGGTCGAGGCCCTGGGACTCAGCCATCTCGAACAGGTCGCCTGATGACCCGGCTCAGGCTCCCAGCAATCCCAATTCCTCATCTCAGACGAAAGGAACCCGTCATGCCTAGCCGGACCATCGTTCTCATTCACGGCGCGTTCGGAGACGCATCCAGCTGGCGGCCGGTGTACGACCGGCTCGTCAGCGACGGTCACACCGTGCTCGCGCCGCCGAACCCGCTGCGCGGCATTCCCTACGACGCTTCCTTCACGGCGTCGGTCATCGACCAGCTCGAAAGCCCCGTCATCCTCGTCGGCCACTCGTACGGCGGTGCCGTGATCACGGTCGCCGGCAGCTCGGACAAGGTCGCCGGGCTCGTGTACGTCGCCGGCGTCGCGCCCGACGAGGGCGAGTCGGTCAACGACCTCCAGGGGCGCTTCCCGTCGCTCGCGATGGGCCCATTGGTGCGCCCGGCGCAGTTGGCCGACGGCAGCGTCGAGGTGTCGATCGACCCCGCGCGGTTCCACGATGTCTTCGCCGCCGACGTTCCCGACGCCGACGCTGCCTTCATGGCGATCTCGCAGCGCCCGGTCTCGGCCACGGCGTTCGACGATCCCGCGACCGCCGCCGCCTGGCGGGCGAAGCCGTCCTGGGCGGTGTTCGGCACCGCCGACTACCCGGTCGCACCGGAGCTCCACCGCTTCTCGTACGACCGCGCCGGCTCCAAGGTGACCGAGGTCGAAGGCGCCTCCCACTTCCTGATGCTGTCGCAGCCGGACATCGTCGCAGGCGTCATTCGCGAGGCCGTCATCACAAGCGCAGTCAACCTCGCGGCCTAAAGAACATCGGCGTCTCGACCCCGGTCGCCAGATGCGGGGTCGAGGCGCCATTCGCGGCGTCGCGAAGAAAGAGAGGACAGCATGGAGTTCCTGGTTGAGTTCGAAGTCGAGGTTCCCGTCGGCACGCCTGACGCGGAGGTGGAGCAGCATCAGCGCGCCGAGTCAGCCGCCGCGGCCAAGCTCGCGGAGGACGGGCATCTCGTCCGGCTCTGGAGACGGCCGCTCGTCGGGGACGGAACGACGGCGATCGGGCTGTACCGTGCCTTCAGCCAGGCACAGCTCGAGGATCTGCTCGCCGCCCTGCCGCTCGCCGACTGGCTGCGCGTGACGGTCACGCCGCTCGCGGCGCACCCAACCGATCCGGCGACGGCCTCTCGATGAGCGCTCTGCTTCCCGATCCGTCCCTGAGGCGGGTCTACCGCCTCGAAGCCACGGTGGGCGAACCGCTCGATCTAGGCGACGTTGCTCACGGTCGCCGACGGATCGTGCCGCTGACCGGCGGGACCTTCACCGGGCGCGAGCTGAACGGGACGCTGCTCCCGGGCTCGAGCGCCGACTGGCAGATCGTCCTCCCGGACGGCACCGCCCTCGGCGACGTCCGCTACACGCTCCAGACCGCCGGCGGCGATCTGCTCTACGTCCAAGCACGCGGCGTGCGACACGGCAGCGCCGACGTGCTCGCACGACTCGCGCGCGGCGAGGACGTCGACGCGAGCGAATACACCTTCCGCACCTCAACCCAGATCGAAACCGCCGCCCCCGGGCTCGATTGGCTGAACAAAGGCGTCTTCATCAGCGTCGGCGCCCGCCAGCCCGACCGCGTGATCTACGAGACCTACCTGGTCGGATAACAGATGGTCACGCAGGGCGACGGCCACATCGTTCAACGTCACGACCAACTGGAGGAACAATGATCATTCTTCGTCAAAAAATGCGCGCCACCCCCGACAAGAGCGACGAGCTGATGGCCGCGCTCGCCGAGATCATCACGCCGGCGCGAGCCACGGAGGGCGTCATCAGCCTCGATATCGCCCGCGTCCTGCTCGAGCCTGATTCGTTCATCGCGACCGCGGTTTACGAGGACGGTGCTGCTCTCGAACGACAGGAGTCACGTCCGGAGGTCCACAAGGTGATGGCGATGCTGCCGGAAGCGCTGGCGGCGCCGCTCGAGCGAACGATCTTCGACGCGTCGCGCGACCCCGCGCGCGTCGGTCGCTCGATCGCCGAAGGAGTGCAGTGATGTCGTTTGTCTCGCGCGGATTCCGGGGCCGTCGTACCGCGGACGTAGATCCGGCACGCGTCCCACCCGGCCAGTATGTGACCCGGGACTTCCCCGTCCTCTCGGCCGGGCCGACGCCGCACACATCGCTCGAGCTGTGGGACTTCTCGATCGTCGGCGAGCTGGACGAGCCGCGTGGCTGGACCTGGGAGGAGTTCCGTGCCCTGCCGAGCGAGGAGATCACCCGCGACATTCACTGCGTCACCAAATGGTCGAAGCTCGACACCGTTTGGCAGGGTGTCTCGGTTGACACGCTCCTCGAAGGGATCGAGACGGCGGCCGAGTACGTGACCCAATATTCGGACGGCGGCTACACGACCAACCTGCCGCTCGAGGACGTCACGGGCGGCAAGGCGTGGGTGGTCTTCGCCTACGACGGTGAGCCGCTCGCCCCGGAGCACGGCGGCCCCGCGCGCATGCTCGTCCCGCACCACTACTTCTGGAAGAGCGCCAAGTGGGTACGCGGCCTCCAGCTCCAGTCGACCGACGAGCCCGGCTTCTGGGAGACAAACGGCTACCACAACTACGGAGACCCATGGCAGGAACAGCGCTACCAGGGCGACTGAGCTGGCAGCTCGCGGAGCTCGTCGAGGTCGTCGCCGAGACTCCCCGCGTCAAGACGACCGTCTTCGACGTGCCCGGCTGGCCCGGCCACCGCGCCGGCCAGCACGTCGACGTTCGCCTGACCGCCGAGGACGGCTACCAGGCCGAGCGAAGCTACTCGATCGCCTCGGCGCCCGACGGCAGGCGCGTCGCGCTCACCGTCCAGCGGCTCGAGGACGGCGAGGTCTCCCCTTACCTGACCGACGAGCTCCGCCCGGGCGACAAGATCGAGCTGCGCGGCCCGATCGGCGGCTACTTCGTCTGGGAGCCCTCCGAAGGCGGGCCGCTCGTGCTCGTGGCCGGCGGATCGGGCATCGTGCCGTTGATGGCGATGATCCGGACGCGCGCTGCCGCCGGCAGCGACACGGAGACGCGGTTGCTCTACTCCTCGCGCAGCCCGGACGACGTCATCTATCGCGACGAGCTCGAACGGCTGAGCGGCAGCGGCCTCACCGTCGTGCACGCGCTGACAGACTCGCAACCGCCCGGGTGGACGGGCTACGCGCGGCGTGTCGACGCCGAGATGTTGGCCGAGGTCGGCCCCGGCCCGGCCGAGCGCCCGCGTTTCTACGCGTGTGGGCCGACGCCGTTCGTCGAAGCGGTGGCGGAGGCGCTCGTGCGGCTCGGACACGACCCGCGGGCGATCAAGACCGAACGTTTCGGACCCACAGGAGGCTGAGATGGACGAGCTGATGCTGGACGGCAACGCGATCGCCGGTCTCCTCCAGGAGGTGTTCGCCGTCGAGATGACCACCGCGATCGGGACCTGCGGCAGCTGCGGTGCAGCCGGGGCGGTCGGCGCCGTGCACGTCTACCGGGGCGCCGGCATCGTGCTTCGCTGCCCCCACTGCGACAACGTGCTCGCAAAGATCGTCAAGAACGATTCGCGGGTTTGGATCGACTTCCGAGGAACTCGAACTCTGGAAGTTGCCGTCTAGCCTGGCGCCCGCAGTGCTCGTTCCTGCGCCAACGGGGGCGTGACCTGGGCGGCGAGCGGCGACTGCTGTACGGTCAGGACCGTGGAAGCGGAAGGGTTGCCGCGGAAGGTTGATGTCGCTCAGCTCTTACTGGAGGCGGCACGCCAATTGGGCGAGACCCTCGAGCCGGAGCGTGTCTATGAGCGCTTTCACTTGCTCCTCGCGGACGTCGTGCCGCATGACGGCATCGTTGTGTCGTCGTACGACGAGGCGGAGAGTCTCATCCGTTGCGAGTACGCATGGGTAGAGGGCAGCCTGCTGGATCCGGCCACCTTGCCGCCGCTCCCGCTCAACCGAGAGGGAGGGGGGATGCAGAGCCGGGTGATCGTCACCGGCGAGCCGCTCCTCGCAAATGATGTGGTGCAACGCACGGCGGAGACCGGCGGCACGTACTACAACGTCGACCGCGAGGGTCAGGTACGGAAGATTCCGGACCTGGGGCCCGCCGACACGACAGCCGCGATGATGGCGCCGGTGAAGCACGAGGCGCACGTAGTGGGCGTTGTGCAGCTCATGAGGGACGGCGGGCAGTACACCGACGACGACTTCCAGTTGTTCCAGGGGCTCGTCGGGCAGATGGCGGCGGCAGTTCGGAATGCGCGCCTGCAACAAGAGCGGAGGCGCCTGGCCGCCGCGGAGGCTGCGGCGCGCGCCCGCGCCGATGAGCGCGAGCAGGCCGCCCGGGTCCTCGATGTCGTCGGCGACGGGATCTTCCTCGTCGACCAGGACGGAGTCGTGGCGCTGTGGAACCGGGCCGCCACGGCCATCACCGGCATCGACGGCGCCGCGGCGTACGGTCGCGCGATCACCGACGTGGTGCCCGATTGGGGCCTCCTCGCGGAGCGGATCTCGGTCACGGACGAGACGGCTTCGCCGCCGCCGCAAACGTTGCCTGTCAACCTCAACGGAAGGCAGCTCTGGCTTTCATTCGTCGCCGTTCGCAGCCCGGACGGAGTCGTATTCACCTTTCGCGACCTGACCGGCGAGCGCCGACTCGATGACGAGAAGCGCGATCTGGTGGCGACGATCTCGCACGAGCTGCGCACCCCGATGGCGGCCGTCTACGGTGCGGCGCAGACGTTGCTGCGGACCGATGTCGACCTCGGAGCCGATCAGGCGCGCGAGCTGCTGGAGATGATCGCGACGCAAGCGTTGCGGCTGACCCAGATCACGGAGGAGGTGCTCCTAACCGCTCGCCTCGATCGCGGAACCGTGCACCTCGAGCGCGAGTTGATCGATCTGGCTGATCTCGCGCGCGCAACGATCGCGGCGCTGAAGCCGCAGCTGCCGCCCGACTGCCCCGTCAGCTTCGACGTCGAGCCAGATCTGCCACCGGCGCGCGGCGATCGCGACAGAGTCCAGCAGGTACTGGTCAATTTGCTCGACAACGCCGCCAAGTATGGTCGTCCGCCGCTTGCGGTCAGCCTCGAGGCGCGAACGAGTGTCGTCTGCCTCGCGGTCGCTGACTCAGGCCCCGGGATTCCGCACATCGAGCAGGAGCGAATCTTCGACAAGTTTTATCGCGGCGATCCGCAGCTCACCCACGCACCTGGTGGGACCGGCCTCGGCCTCTATATCGCGCGCGAGCTGACCGAGAGAATGGGCGGTCGCCTCGACGTGAGGTCGGAGCCCGACGCGGGCGCGAAGTTCATCATCGAGTTGCCGCGCGGCTAGCTTCCGCTCTCGCCGCGAACATCTGTCGCCTCGCCGTCCTAGTGTTGTGATGTCAAGCATCACAGAACACTGGGGGACACCATTTGTGCGGTAAGCTGGGGCCGCTGTTCAGTTATGATGAACGATCGTTTTCAGCGGAGGTGAGGCGAGGTGTCAGAGACGATCCGCCGGGTCAGCGAGCACCCGATGAAGAAGAGTTTCGAGGGGACGCCGAGCGATGCGGCCCTCCGCTCGGAGGACGGCTGGGTCGACATGGACGTGCGCTGGCTCGTCACGCGAGACAGCGTCGGCGCCGAGCACTCGGTCTTCGGCATCACGGTCTTCCCGCCCGGATCCAAGCACGACATCCACCGGCACCCGAACGCGGAGGAGTTCGAGTACCTCGTCTCCGGGCACGGGATCGCGCGTGTCGGCGACGCCGATGTCGAGCTCGGCCCCGGAGAGGTGGTATTCGTGCCCAAGAACGACTATCACGGGTTCGAGAACACCGGCGACGAACCGGTCTTCATGATCTGGGGCTACGCAGGCGCGGCGAGCCTCGACGAGGCGGGCTATATCCGCTACGTCGATGACCAATCAATCATCTAAGGGCTGACGAGGATCTTCCCGGCCGCGCGCCGTTCGGCGAGCGGCCGCAGACCCTCGTCGACGAGCGTGTCGAGTGGGAGGCGCGGACCGGCGGTGATGCGTGCGACGTCGGTGCGTGTGAGCAGGTCGAGCGCCGCCGGGATGTCGGTGTCGCAGACGTGCGCGACCGTCGTGAAGACGTCGACCTCGCGCAGGATCATCGACGTTAGCTGGAGCTCGCGTGGCGCGCCGTGCAGCCCTACGAGGAGCACGCGACCGCCGCGGCGGACGCTCGCGATCGCCGCGGCCGGCGCGTGCGCTGCGCCGGTCGCCTCGATC
>JABFWJ010000372.1 GCA_013362295.1 Thermoleophilia bacterium | reverse complement strand
CACTGCGATCGCGAACAACCCGCCTGCGACGCCGCAGTAGAACGCCGAGATGCCGAAGGAGAGCGACTTCACGCCGGCCGTGGAGACGCCGCTCGCCGTCGAGGCGATCTCGCTGTCGCGGACCGAGCGCAGGGCCCGGCCGAAGCGCCCGTGCACGATCAGCCAGGAGTGCGCGAACATCGCGAGTGCGACGATCCAGGACACGCAGTAGATCCAGAGGTTGGCGCGCATGTGGATCCCGAGCTCCGAGTGGAGCGAGGGGAGCTGCTTGCCGATCGTCCCGCCCGTGAAATGCGGGAAGCGCTTGAGGAGACCGATGAACGAGAGCGGGATCGCGAAGGTCGCAAGCGCGAGATACGGACCGGCGAATCGCGTCGCCGGCAGGCCGAAGGCGAGCCCGACCGCACCCGCGATCACGCCGGCGACCGGGATCGTCAGCAGGTCGTTCCAGCCGTGGTCGACGACGAGGATCGTCGTCACGTAGGCGCCGATGCCCATGAACGCCCCGTGCCCGAGCGAGATCTGGCCGGTGAAACCCGTGAGGATGTTCAGGCCGAGCAGCGCAATCAGGTAGATGCCGACGAAGGCGAACTGGAACGTCCTGAACGTCGCGTGCGTGAACAACGCGGGCAGGAGGACGACCGCGAGCGCGAGCGCGGCGAAGCCGAGATATCCCGCGCGCGGCCTCATACCCGCCGAACCACCACGCGCCCGAGCAGGCCGGCCGGCCGAACGAGCAGCACGACGAGCAGGATCGCGAGTGCGACGGGCAGGCGCAGCTCGGGCGTGACGGCGTGAACGTACGTGCCGAGCATGCTGAGCAGGATCCCGATCCCGAGCCCGCCCGCCACGGCGCCGACCGGGCTCTCGAGGCCGCCGAGGATTGCGCCTGCGAACGCGAAGATGAGGACTGCGTCCATCATCGTCGGCGAGAGGAACTGCGTCGGCGCACTCATCATCCCGCTGACGGCTCCGAGCACCGCCGCGAAGCCCCAGCCGAGGGCGAGCAGCCACGACGTGCGGACGCCGAGAAGCCGCGCAGCGGCGGGATTGACCGCGCCCGCGCGCATCGCGAGGCCCAGCTTCGTGAAGCGGAAGAACAGCCAGAGGACGAGCACGCACGCGAGAGTGACCCCGAACGTGCCCGTGTCCTGCTTCGAGATGTGCACGCCGCCCACCACCCACGTGCTCGTCGGGAACGGGCTCGGGAAGAACTTCAACTCGGGCGACCAGATCCACTCCGCCGCGCCCTGCAGGATCACGAGCAGCGCGATCGTCGCCATCACGACCGTCAGCACGCTGGCCCGCTCCAGCGGGCGGATCACCACGCGCTGCAGGCCCACGCCGAAGACGAACGCGAGCGCGAGCGTGACGGCGAACATCCACCAGTACGGGAGCGTGTGGCCGAAGTGCGGGTGCGTATAGAGCGCGTACGCGATGTACGTCGTGAACATCGCCATCTCGCCCTGCGCGAAGTTGATCACCTCCGTCGCCTTGTAGATCAGGACGAGCGCGAGGGCGAGCGACGCGTAGATCGACCCGTCGGCCAAGCCCGTCGTCAGCGCCTGGAAGAACTGCTGCATCAGTATCCGAGGTACGCGGTGCGGACCGCGTTGTTGGATTTCAGCGCGTCGGCGTCGCCCGACGTCGCGACGTTGCCCGTCTCGAGGACGTAGGCGCGGCGCGCGGCCGCCAGGGCGATCGCTGCGTTTTGCTCGACGACGAGCACGGCGAGCCCCTCCTTCTCGTTGAGGTCGCCGACGACGCGGAACACCTCGCGCGTGATCAGCGGCGCGAGCCCGAGGGAGGGCTCGTCGAGCATGAGGAGGCGCGGCCGCTGCAGGAAAGCACGAGCGAGCGCGAGCATCTGCTGCTCGCCGCCCGACAGCGTTCCCGCCTGCTGGTTGCGCCGCGCCTCGAGCCACGGGAAGTACTCGAGCACCGTCGTCAGGTCCGGCCGGCGGCCCCGGCGCATGTAGGCGCCCATGCGCAGGTTCTCCCACACCGTCAACTCGGCGAAGATGCCGCGCCCCTCCGGCACGTGCGCGATCCCGGCGCGCGCCGTCGCCTCCGGCCCCCCGCGCAGGCGCTTCCCGGCGAAGACGACGTCCCCGGTGCGGCGCACGATCCCCGACACCGCGCGCAGCGTCGTCGTCTTGCCCGCACCGTTCGCGCCGAGCAGCGCGACGATCTCGCCCTCGTCGACGGCGAGCGAGACACCGTGCAGCGCGGCGACCTGCCCGTAGCGCGCCGATACCTCGTTCAGTTCGAGCAGCGGGGCCATCGCGGGCGCTAGCTTCTCATGCATGGTTGACGTCGAGAAGGGCGTGCGTCGCGTCACGTTTGCGCTCCCGCTCGGGATCGACCACGTCCACTGCTATCTCCTGCGCTCGTCGAGCGGGGGCTGGATCCTCGTCGACACCGGGCTCGGCGCCCGCGATCCCGAAGCGCAGTGGCGGCCGGTGCTCGACGACCTCGACGCGCCGATCGAGCGGATCGTCGTCACGCACATGCATCCCGACCACGTGGGCGGGGCGCGCGACGTGCACGAGCTCACGGGTGCGCCCGTCCTGCAGGGGCGCGAGGACTATGCGCAGTGCGTGGCGGCCTGGGGGCACCGCGATCCCGCGCGTTTTGTCGCCTACTGGTCGTCGCACGGTATGCCCGGGCTGACGCTGGACGGCGTCGCGCGGGAGTCGGAGCGGCTGCTCTCCGCCGTGCACTGGCTCGAGGGACCGCATCTGGTCGATGCGGGCGACGAGATCGACGGCTGGCGCGTCGAGGTGCTGCGCGGTCACGCCGACGGTCACATCGTCCTGCTGCGGGACGGCGTGCTGATCGCCGGCGACACGATCCTCAGCGGGATCACGCCGGCGATCGGGCTTTACCCGAACTCGAGGCCCGACCCGCTCGGCGACTACCTCGAGACGCTCGACCGCATCGAGGAGCTCGCGCCCCGCGTCGCCTACGCGGGGCACCGCGAGTCGATCCACGAGCCCGCGGAGCGCGCCCGCGAGATCCGGCGGCACCACGCCGAGCGCCTCGAGCGCACGCAGGGGGCGCTCGACGGCGAGCCGCTCTCCGGCTACGAGGTCTCGCTTTCGCTCTTCCCGGGCGAGCTCACGCCGGTGCTGCGCCGCTTCGCGACCGCCGAGTCGCTGGCCCACCTCGAGCGGCTCGTGTTCGAGGGACGCGCCGGGCGGGCCGGGCTCGCCTACGTCAGGGCGTAAGCGGCTGCGGGCACTCCGGCATCACGCGCATGACGGCGCGCGTGCCTTCGTCGCCGCTGGCGCGGACGGCAAACGCGGCACAGCCGGACACGCTGATGCTCGGGAAGCGCGCGACGAAGCCGCCCCGGGTGCCTGCGGTGAGCCGCTTCGAGCCGTGCTGATCGCCGGCGCTCACGACGACGAGCACGTGCTCGCCGGGCTGGAAGGTGGTGCCGCGCACCGCGAAGGGGTCTTTCGAGAGGATCGCCAGCCGGCCGGTGCCCGTGCCGGCTGCGGCGGCGGCGGCGGCCACGAGCACGATGGCGAGGACGGCGACAAGACGCTTGAGCATGGCCGTGTTTCTACCCGCCCGGGCCGGAAGTTGCACCCCCGCGGGGGCCCTTGACTTCACGGACGCTTTAGTCGATAAATCGATATCAGCTGCCGGGGTTGCGTGATATCGCAGCTGCAGGGCGGCTGTCTGCGCATCCGGATAAGGGGAGTAAACAGGTGAGAATGCGATTTCGCGTCGCCGCGGCGGCCGCCCTCGTGGCGCTCGTCGCCGTGACGCTGGCGCTCGTCGCCGGCTCGAGCAGGGTCGGCAGCGTGTCGGCCCGGGCCGGGAGCGAGCACCAGGGCCTGGCGTTCCAGCGCCATCAAGAGGAGGTCTTCAGCAAGCAGGGGGACAGTGAAGGGCCTGCGTCGTATGCCGACCAGGTCTATGAGCTCAACGCCTTCCCGAACAGCGACATCAGCCCGGCCCAGATTGCGAGCGCGCAGACCGCCGGCGCGGCCGTTCGCTCGCGTGGCGTGGGCAAGGGCAAGAACTCGACCGCGTCCTGGTTCTCGCTCGGGCCGACCGACGCGGTCTATCCGGCATTCCTGAACCGGCACGGCAGCCGGTACGTGACCTCGGGCCGGATCACGGCGCTCGCGATCTCCCCGACCTGCACGCCCGCCCGCTGCACCGTCTGGGTCGGCGCGGCCGGCGGCGGTGTCTGGCGGACCGACAAGGCCCTCGCGGGCAACGCGAGCTGGGTCAACGTGTCCGACGGCTTCTTCGCCTCGGGGGCGATCGGCTCCCTGACGTTCGACGCCGCGCACAACACGCTCTATGCGGGCACCGGTGAGGATGCCGCTGCGGGCGACGCGGAGGCGGGCCTCGGGGTCTACAAGTCCACCGACGGCGGCGACACCTGGACGGCGCTCGCCGGCAACGCCAACTTCATGAACCGGTCGATCCGCCAGATCGCGATCGATCAGAACTATCCGACCGGCAACACGATCAACGAGTCCGACGGCCGCGGCGTGCACGGCATCTCGTCGACGACCGCCGGTGCGGTCTCCGGCATCCCGGGCGGACAGCCCGGTGTCGGGGTCTGGAAGTCGACCGACGGGGGGAGCACGTTCACGCTCCTGCAGCCGATTGTGGTGACCGGAGCCGGCACCCAGTTCCCGTCCAGCTTCGGCTCGACGCGCGGCGCCACCGATGTCGCCCTCGACCCGACGCATCCGGGCATCGTCTACGCCGCCGCGTACAACGTCGGCGTCTGGCGCTCGACCGACAACGGCGCGACGTGGACGAACATCCATCCGTGCTCCGTCGACCCGATCGCCAAGCCGACCCCGGCCGTGCCCGTGTCGGGGACGTGTGGCGCTGCCGCCGACCGGAGCGAGTTCGCGCTCGTGACGCTGCCGAACGGCGACACGCGCATGTACCAGACCGAGGGCGACAGCGGTCCGCCGACCGTGAAGAACAGCAAGGGCGTTGACATCGTCCTCGGCGACCAGCGCTACAGCCGCCTCTTCATCGCCAACGGCGTCCAGTCCGGCAGCCCCACGTTCGTCGACAAGACGAGCGCGGGGATGATCACGCACACCGACGCGGACGGCAACGTCACCGTCGATCCGGCGAGCCCGGGCTACGCGACGTACAACTTCTGCACGGGGCAGTGCTGGTACGACCAGGGCGTCTACAGCCCGGCCGGCAGCCCGAACACGGTCTACGTCTTCGGCTCGTTCGTCTACGCCGAGGCGAACGGCGTGTCGAACGCTCGCGGCGTCCTGCTCTCGCAGGACGGCGGCGAGACCTTCACCGACCTGACGGAGGACGCGGGGTCCCCGAGTGCTCCGAACGGGATCCATCCCGACCAGCACGCGCTCGTCACGATCCCCGGGCAGCCGTTGGCGTTCTTCGAAGGGTCCGACGGCGGGCTGATGCGGTCCGACGGCACGCTCGCCGACACGTCGTCGCGCTGCGACTCGCGTGACCTCAGCGGCAGCGCGCTCGCACGGTGCAAGCAGCTCCTCTCGGCGGTGCCCGGCAGCCTCGTCAGCCTGAACAGCGGCCTCCAGACGCTGCAGTTCCAGAGCCTGTCGGTGAATCCCGCGAACGCGAAGAACATCCAGGGCGGGACGCAGGACAACGGTACGTTCGAGACCTCAGGCTCGAGCGTCATGTGGCCGCAGACGATCTTCGGCGACGGCGGCCTCTCGGGCTTCGACGCCACGGATCCGCACTTCCGCTTCCACACGTACTTCGGGCAGCAGGTCGACGTCAGCTTCGAGGATGGCAAGCCGCCGTCCTGGGACTGGGTCTCCGACCCGCTGTTCGCGGAGTCGTCGCTGTTCTACTTCCCGATCATCACCGATCCCGCCGTCCACGGGACGTTGTTCGCCGGGCTGACGCACGTCTGGCGGACGCTCGACAGCGGCGGCCCGCGGGCGTTCCTCGACCAGCACTGCAACGAGTTCACCGGGGACTTCCCGAAAGACGTGCAGTGCGGCGACTGGGTGCGCATCGGCGGCTCGGATCGGGCCAGCCGTCTGACCTACGGTCTGTGCTCGAACGATCCGGACACGATTGCGGCCCTGTGCCCGCCGCCGTACATGTACGGCGCCGGACGGGCGGGCGGCAACGTCGGCTGGGTCTCGCGCACGTCATCGGACGGGAGCACTCTCTGGGCGGCGACCACGACGGGTCGGCTGTTCATCTCCCGGAACGCGAATGCCGCCGACCCGGCGGCGGTGACGTTCACGCGGCTCGACGCCGTCGCTCCCGCGTACGCGACGAATGCGGTGGGTGCGCCCAACCGTGCGATCTCGAGCATCTCCATCGACCCGGCAAACGCGAACCACGCCTGGGTGTCCTACCTCGGCTACAACGACACGACTCCGAACCAGCCGGGTCACGTCTTCTCCGTTACGGTCGACCCGCTCACGAACCACGCGACGTTCACGTCGCTCGACGGCACAGGTGCCGGCTCGATCGGCAACCAGCCGGTCAACGCGGTCGTCGCCGACACGAACGGCGATCTCTACGCGGCGACCGACTTCGGCGTCGCCAAGCTTGCGGGCGGCAACGCCGCGAGCGGCTGGGCCCCGGCCGCGACCGGCCTGCCGGTCGTCACGGTCGCCGGGCTCACGATCAACACCGCCGCGCGCCAGCTGCTCGCAGCGACGCACGGCCGCGGGGCCTACCAGCTGACGCTCCCGTAGCGCCTGCTCGGCCAGCGTGACGAGGAAGGGCCGCCTCCGGGCGGCCCTTCCTCCAAAACGGGGATCCCAGCGGCGCGAGGCCGGGGACAGACGGCAGAGCCCGCCTCGCCCATCCTCTGACGGTGACCTCGCCTCGCCTTCTGCTCGCAGCCGGATCGGCCGCCGCCTCCCTCGCCGGGATCGCCCCGGTGATCTCGCACGGCGCCTCCGCGGTGCAGCCGCTGCGGGTCGGGAACGACGGCGTCGCGGTCGCCGTGCAGCAACTTCAGGCCGGGACGTCCGCGGACGCGAGGCTCGTCGTTCCGGCGGGCGCGCGGGCCCTCTCGGGTGCCGCCTCCGGCAGCCCGACACTCGCCGCACGCTCCCGCCTGACGGTCACGCGCTCGACCGACGGCGCGACGCTCTTCACAGGCTCCCTGGCGACGTTCCGCTCGCTCCCGGTCGCGCCCGGCACCGCCCTCGTCCTCCGGGTCGAGAAGCCGGCCGGCTTCGGCGGCCTGCGCGCCGGCGCGACGCTGCGCTGGTCCTAGCCGCTTCGGGCCCCCGATACCATTTGCGGCATGGAGCCGCTCCGGATCGGTGTTCTCGCCGTGCAGGGAAACTTCCGCGAGCACGCGAAGATGCTGCGCGCTCTCGGCGCGGAGGTCGTCGAGGTGCGCAAGCCGGAGCAGCTCGCCGGGCTCGACGGCCTCGTCATCCCCGGGGGCGAGTCGACGACCTTCATGCGCTTGATGAGGCTCTACGGGCTCGACACTGCCGTGGCGTCCTTCGACGGAGCCGTGTTCGGCACCTGCGCCGGGATGATCGTGCTCGACCGCAACCATCTCGGGCTCGTCGACCTCTCGGTCCGGCGCAACGCGTTCGGGCGGCAGGTCGCTTCGTTCGAGACCGATCTCGACGTGGCCGGAATCGAGTCCCCGGTTCGCGCCGTGTTCATCCGCGCGCCGTGGGTCGAGGAGGTCGGCCCCGGCGTGGAGGTGCTCGCGGACGTCGACGGCCGGCCGGTGCTCGCCCGGGCGGGCCGCTTCCTCGTCGCGGCGTTCCACCCGGAGCTGACCGACGACACGCGGCTGCACGAACGGTTCTTGGATCTCGTCAGGGAGGAG
>JABFWJ010000154.1 GCA_013362295.1 Thermoleophilia bacterium | reverse complement strand
GGTCGCTGCGATTCCGGCCATCGCGTTCAGGAGGGCGCGGCGGTCGAGGAAGCTCCGCGCGGTCGTGCCGGCGGCGTGCAGCCGGACGGCGAGCGCCCCGGCGCGTCCTGCCGCTTCGTCCTTCGCCGCGCGGTCGTCGGCGGGGACGAGGGCGTCGCCGAGATGCGTGATCCCGAGGCAGTCGAGCGCCACCGCCATCGTGTTCGCGGTGAAGTGCCCGGCGCAGGTCCCCGGGCCGGGGCAGGCGACGCGCTCGAGCTCGTCGAGCTCGTCCCGCGAGATGAGACCGCGCTCCTCGGCGCCGACCGCTTCCCAGACGTCCTGGATCGACACCTCGCGGCCGCGGAGGCGCCCGGCACGCATCGGGCCGCTGTACAGGACGACCGCGGGCTTGTCGACGCGCGCGAGTGCCATCAGCGCGGCGGGCACGGTCTTGTCGCAGCCGACGACGCACACGAGCGCGTCGAAGTCGTGCGCGTGCACCATCAGCTCGATCGAGTCGGCGATCACCTCGCGGGAAATCAGCGACGCGCGCATTCCCGGCGTCCCCTGCGACTGGTTGTCCGACACGGCGATCGTGTTGAAGGGGAGCGGCACGCCGCCTGCCGCGGTCACGCCTGCGGAGACGCGCTCGGCGAGCTCGAGCTGGTTGAGGTTGCACGGCATCGTTCCCGTCCACGTCGACGCGACGCCGACGATCGGCGCCTCGAGCCGCCCGGGATCGATGCCCATCGCCCGGAAGTGCGCGCGTGCACCGGCGCGCTCCGCGGCCGAGACGAGCCCCTCGCGGGCGCGGCGGCGAAGGGCGTCCTGCACGGGACGAGTGTATGCCGGAGCTATCGTCACGCGCCATGCGCGTCCGCTTCGGCCTGCTCTCGACCGCCGCGATCAACGGTGCCGTGCTGGGCGCACGCAGCGCGGATGCGTCGTTCGAGCTCGTTGCCGTCGGCTCTCGCGACGGCGCGCGCGCGGAGGCATATGCGCGCACCCACGGCCTCGGCCGCGCGCACGGGTCGTACGGCGACCTGCTCGCCGACGAGAACGTCGACGCGGTCTACATCGCGCTGCCGAACGCGCTCCACCACGAATGGACGATGCGTGCACTCGCGGCCGGTAAGCACGTGCTCGTCGAGAAGCCGTACACGCGTTTCCCGAAACAGGTCGACGAGGCGTGGGACGAGGCCGAGCGGCGCGGCCTCGTGCTCGAGGAGGCGTACATGTGGCGTCACTCGGCCCAGACGCGGCTCATGCTCGACCTGCTGCCGCGCATCGGCGAGGTGCGCGCGGTGCATTCGACATTCACGGCGACGCTGGCGCGGGAGGACGATCCGCGCTGGGTGCAGGAGCTGGGCGGCGGAGCGCTGCTCGACCTCGGCTGCTACTGCGTCAGCGCGGCGCGGTTGCTGCTCGGCGAGCCCGACGGCGTGCACGGCGAGGCGCGGATCGGCCGCGGGAGCGTCGACGAGCACTTTGCGGGGACGCTGCGCTTCGGCGACGTCGTGGCGACGTTCCAATGCGGGTTCACCTCGCCGCTCGTCGACGAGATCGAGGTGATCGGCGCCGAGGGCGTCCTCCGCGTCCCGCACGCCTTCGTCAATCCGCCCGGTGTCGTGCTCCTGAACGGCGAGGAGCACCGCGTCGAGCCGGGCAACGCCTACGGCGCAGAGCTCGAAGACGTCTGTGCCGCGATCCGCGGCGAGCGCAGCGTGCTCCTCGGCCGCGACGAGATGCGCAACCAGGCCCGCACGCTGGCAGCGCTCCTCATTAGGAGGCGTCTACAACCGCCCTAGCCGGTTGAGGCATGGCCCGTCGTTTGGCGACGGGACTGGTCTCGGAGAGCCGTGGCCGAAGAAGACACGTGGGTCTCAGCGCTTCTGCTCCTCGGCCGCGACGAGATGCGCAACCAGGCCCGCACGGTCGCAGCGCTCCTTATTAGGGCGGGTCTACAACCGCCCTAGCCGGTTGAGGCATGGCCCGTCGTGTGGCGACGGGACTGGTCTCGGAGAGCCGTGGC
>JABFWJ010000164.1 GCA_013362295.1 Thermoleophilia bacterium | reverse complement strand
CGAGCTCGGCGATCGCCCGCTCGATCTCGCGGGCCCGCGAGCGGACGGAGCGTGGGACCCAGTCCAGGGCCCGCAGCTCGTCGATGATCGCGCCCTTGATGCGGGAGATCGCATACGTCTCGAACTTGATGTCGCGGCTCGGGTCGTAGCGCTCGATCGCGCCGATCAGACCCAGCAGCCCGTAGGAGACGAGGTCGCCCTCGTCGACGTGCGCCGGCAGGCCCGAACCGAGCCGCCCCGCCACGTACTTCACGAGCGGCGCGTAGGTCAGGATCAGGCGATCGCGGAGCGCCTTGTCCTTCGTGCGCCGGAACTCGTGCCATAGCGCCTGCGTGTCCTCCCCAGCCACGGAGGGAGAATACGCGCTAAAGGCGGGTTTTCCTCATCGCAGTCCACGCGAGACTGCCCATCCACACGGCGAGCGCCGCGGCGCCGACCGCGATCGGCCACGGCCCGGCGGTCGCCGACCAGAGCGCGATTCCCGCGAACGCGACGGTGATCGCGGTGAAGAGCAGAGCCATCGGCACGCAGGCGATGCTACTCCGGCGCCGTTGGCCCGACGGACCCGCCGATACAATCGCGGGCGCAGCCCAGGGGCGTGGCGCAATTGGTAGCGCACCGGTCTCCAAAACCGGGGGTTGCAGGTTCGAGTCCTGTCGCCCCTGTTCTTTAGCCAAGCCGAAAACCCCCTCATGTGCAGGGGGTTTCGTCTGTTGACAGAAACCGCGCCGTCAGCCCGAGCCACCCGAGCTGCGCTCGCGATCGAGCCGTCCGATGAACCACGACGTGAGGTCGCGGAGGAACGGCCCGAGCTCGCGCTCGAGGATCTCGGCCGCCTCGAACAACATCCGCGCGCGCATGTCCGGGTACTGGTGAACGAGGTTGTTGCGCGTCCGGTGGACCCCGATCAGCCGTTCAGCGCGAGAGCGGGTCACAGCACGTTCGTCGGCGAGCGAACGGAGGTTCTGAACGGCGTCTCGTGGATCCTGGCCGAGGAACGCAATCGCACTCTTCGCGAGCTCAGCCGTGTAGTTGCTGAGGATCTCGAACGCGCGCTCGAGCGGATACACATCGCGGATGAGCACCTCGGTTTGGTCGCTGCGAGCGGCGGACGCGTAGCCGTCCCGGTCTATGCTCGCGAGGAGCGACTGCAACGCGCGGAGGTGGCGCGGCGTGTCACCCAGGCGTGTTCGGACCTCGAGCGGGAGACGCTTCAGGTCGGCGCGACTGGGCGCGCCCCCGCTTGTCCCGCCGCTCGCCGTCAGACGAAGAGCTCCTCGAACGCCGCGGCCAGCTCATCGGTGAGGCGCTCGTCCTCGGCCTCGGCTGCCGCGTTGATCCGCGCTTCGCGGCCCGCGAGCGTCCTCCAGTCGTCGTCGCGATCGACGAGGACGCGGCCGTCGCGGAGCGCCTCGGCGAGCAGCAGGGGCGACCGCAGCGCCGTTTCGAGCTCGACGACTTGGACGGTCCGGTTCGTCTCCTCCTCGAGGCGCCCGACGAGCAGCGACAGTGCATGGACCGATGGATCGCCGAAGCGGACCAGCAGATCGAGGTCGCTGTCGGCGCGCTCGTCCCCTCTGCTCACGCTGCCGAACAGGACGGCGAGCCGGACGTTCGGCTGGGTTCGCACGACCTGCAGCATGCGCCCGAGGAGTGGCCAGTGGCCGCGCACGTACGCACGCTCCCGCCACTCGAGCTCAAAACGGCGCGGCGACGGACGAGTGGATCGAATCGTCCCGCGCAAGGCCGCCCGCCGCAGGGTGCGCCCGCTCGTCGTGAGCTCGTGCGCGAGCTCGTCGAGTGTCGTCATGTGTCCAAATTAGCAGGCTCGTGTGTCCAATCGTGAACCGGCAACGCACGCACGCTCTTCCGGGGGCGGAGTCTCTCTCGGATCCCGTCAGGTCACTGCCGAGCGTCTCTCGGCCCACGACCGCGACGACGGCGAGGGCAGAGTCGCTCGGCAGCGCCTGGTTCTACGAAGCGCCAGACAGCGACCAGCTGAAGCGCGTCATCGACCGGTC
>JABFWJ010000264.1 GCA_013362295.1 Thermoleophilia bacterium | reverse complement strand
GCGAAGCGCCGACAGGATCGCGAGCACGTACACCGCGATGAAGCACGCCGCGGTCGAGCGCACGAGGTCGTCGGTGCTGCTGATCCCGGCGACGAGCGCGCCGAGGATGAGCACGCCGACGGCGCCGATCAGCACGAGCGGGCGGCGCGGCACGGTTCGGTGCGCGTCGCCGGCAAGCCAGAGCGGGAGTGCGCCTTCGGATGCGAGCGCAGCCGCGAGCTTGGCCGAGCCTCCCATATAGACGTTCATCGTCCCCATCGTGAGCGCGACCGCGAGGACCGCGGTCGCATCGCGCCCGGCATGCCCGAAGCCGACGGAGACGAGGTCGGCGAGCGGGACGCGCGAGTCCGTGCCGACGCTCACACCGATCGTCGCGACTGCGAGCGCGCCGTAGAGGACGGTGACGAGAGCGAACGCAAGCGCCATCGCGCGCGGCAGGTCGCGCTCCGGACGCCTGAAGTCGCCGGCCATCTGCGCGACCGCCTCCCAGCCGACGAACAGCCAGACGAGGATGTTCGCGGCCGTGCCGACCGCCCACCACCCGTGCGGGGCGAACGGGTGCCAGTTGTCGCCGCTGCGCGACGGGAGCGCGACGCTGATCGCAACTGCCATCACCACGATCAGGACCGACGACAGGCCGAGCTGGAAGCCGGTGCTGACACGCAGCCCGAACGCGTTCGCCGTCAGCACGGTCCCGAACATCGCGAGCCCGACCGCGGCCGCGACGGCGGAGCCGGACCCGGTGAGGTCGGCGACGTAGTAGCCGCCGATCAGCGCGACCGCCGGCGCGCCGAGGAAAACCGCCACGAGGAACCAGCCGCCGGTGACCGCCGCCGCGGCGGCGCCGAAGCCGTCGCGCACGTAGGCCGATACCCCGCCGGAGACCGGATGACGGACGCCGAGCGCCGCGAACGTGATCGCAAGCGGCGCGGAGAGGACGAGCAGCGCGCCCCAGGCGACGATCGAAGCGGCCCCCGCCGCCTGCGCCGCGAGCGCCGGCACGAGCAGCAAACCGGGCCCGATCAGCGCGCCGACGTAGAGCGCAGCGCCGCGCAGCACGCCGAGACTGCCGCGTTCGTCCACGAAGGTGAGAACGCCCGCAGCCGTCTCGGGCTTCCGTCCGCACCGACGGCGCCCCCGACCGGTGCCGTGGGAGGACGGCTACGATCGCGCGGTCAAACGATCCGGGTCGGCATGCGGCGCTGCCTCGACCAAGTCACACACAGACCAGCAATGGACACGTACATGCTTTCCCGTTTGGAGGAGGCGATCTCCGCGCTCAGAGCCGCTCGTCAGAGCCTGGAGCGCCTGGCGGAGGCCCATGCAGATCCTCCAGCCGCCGCGCGATCGCGGCCATCCGATTCACCTCTTCCACCAGACGCTCGAGGGCATCGGCAATCCGGCTGGAAAGCTCGGAATCGCTGAGCCCGCCTGCGGACGCGCCGTCGCCCCGCAACAACCACTCCGCGGGCCGGCCGACCGCCTCGGCGAGTTGCCGTAGGTGGCGGTAGGGCGTGACCGCACCGGACTCGTAGCCCTGAATCGAACGCTGCGCGACGCCGATCCGCGCCGCGAGCTCCGCCTGGGTGAGCCCCGCCTCCCGGCGCGCGCGTGCGAGCCGGTGCCCGATCTCGGTGCCCTCGTCATGCCGCATGACCAGCCGAACCTCCTCTAATCGTCCTCTATTGCCGCAAGAGCCGCAGGAAAGCCGTCGATACATCACGGCTTGACGTCGGCTTCACTTCGTGTACCTTGCGCCGACCGTAATCGTCCCCGCCGCCTGGGTCAAGACCTGAAGCCGCCAACTCCTCATCGCCGTTCCCGCAGCCGCGGAGTCGCTCGCTCGGCGCTCGCCGCCGCGCTCCTCGTGGCCGGCGCCGCCTCATCCTTCGTTCTGACCGGTAATGGGACGGCCTCGGCGGAGGGTGCGACGGCAGCGACGACATTTTCCCTCGTCGCAACCCAGCGAAACGCCTGCTCCCCCGCCAGCCTGACGGCGAGCGCAGGCACGGTGTCGATCACCTACCAGAACCCGACGGACGAATGGCAGAGCTTCGCCATCGTCGGGGTCGGCCGGGGAGCCCCCGAGCGCGTGCGCGACGGCGGCACGTCGACCCTGACCGCGACGCTCTCAGCCGGGAGCTACACGTTCTGGTGCGGTGACGACGCGGACAAGGGCATGCGCGGAACGCTCACGGTGACCGCGCCGGGACCGGCGACGGACGGCACCACGACAGTTGGCACCACGACGGTTGGCACCACGACCGCTCCGGGCGCGCCGCCGGCGGCGCCCTCGTCGGCAACCATCTCGGTCGGGGACGATTTCTTTTCGCCGACCTCTCTCACCCTCGCCGCGGGGCAAGTCACCGTCACGGTGACGAACACGGGAAAGAGCGACCACACGTGGACGGTGCTCGGCGGCTTGGCGAACGTCGTCATCGCGCCGGGGCAGACGAAGAGCGTGACCTTCACGGCGAGTGCCGGCACGTACACATTCTTCTGCGCCTACCACAGCGTCATGCGCGGAACGCTGACGGTCGTCGGCGGCACCAGCGGCGGCGGCAGCGGCGGCACGACCCCGACGGGAACGACGACGCCGGGTACGACGCCGACGCCGGGTACGACGACGACGTCCGCACCGCCCTCGGCTCCCGGGACGACGAGCGTCACCGTGAGCGACTTCGCATTCGCGCCGTCCACGCTCAGCGTCGACGCGGGCAACGTCTCCCTCGTTCTGCACAACGCTGGACAGTTCCCGCACACGTTCCCCAGCGACGGTGGCGTCAATGCCGCGCTCCCGCCCGGGGAGACGAAGACCGTGACGCTGCAGCTCGCGGCCGGGACGTATCGCTTCTACTGCGCCGTCTCCGGGCACGCCGGTCTCGGCATGGTCGGGACGCTCGTCGCAGGTGGAAGCGGAGGCACGGCCGGCGCCTCGACGACGATGACCGGGATGACGATGACAGGGACGACGATGACAGGGACGACCGACGCTCCCGGGACTGCCACCCATGACCACTCCACCGCAGCGGGCAGCGGCGCGCTCGTGCACTGCCAGACGCAACCGGCGTTCAGCGCCAGCGGGCAGCTCATGTCAGCGCAGCGGACGTCGCTGACGCTGCACGTGACGCGCGCGACGGCAGCGGGACGCCGCTACACCGGAAAGCACCTCGCGCTCGCCATCCGTGCGGGGGCGACCGTGACCCGGAGCTGGTCCGCCGGCGCACCCACGCTCGAGCCCGGCGACCGCCTGCGCGTGAGCGTCGGCCGCTGCACGGAGAAGCCCCGGCGTCTGGTCGCGACCCGGATCGTCGAGCTCGGCCCGGCGTCGACCTCCAACCCGGCAGCGAAGCCGGATCTCGACGTCGTGCTGCGCGAGTTCAAGTTCGAACCGTCCAAGTTGAGCGCGAAGCCCGGCACCATCACGCTGAAGGCGACGAACGCCGGAAAGCTCCCGCACACGTTCACCATCGAAGGCCTCGTCGACGTCAAGGTCGCGCCGGGCAAGTCACGCACCGTGACGTTCCGAGCGAAGGCGGGGACGTACGCGGTCTACTGCGCCGAGCTCGGCCACAAGAGCGCCGGCATGGTCGCGACGCTCGTCGTCGGCTGACCGGAGGCGGGCCGGGTTACAGTTCAGCCCGATTCGCCCCCGTAGCTCAGTGGATAGAGCAGCGGTTTCCTAAACCGCGTGCACAAGTTCGATTCTTGTCGGGGGCACTTTCGTTTGCCCTGCTAGAACTGGCTTGTTTGCAGGAATTCTTTCTTTCTTACTGACTCGTGAGCGGCGGACGACGTCGTCGGCCTAGATGGCCATAAGGACCGTGAGACTGTCGCGTGACTGTCGCGCGGTATGTCCGATGGCCCTTCTAGCGTTCCCGTCGTGGCGCAGCGGACGGGCATCGAGGTACGACACAAGAAGGCGTGCGCATCGCGCCGCGGCGCCCGCTGCAACTGCGACCCGACCTACCAGGCGAGCGTCTGGAGCGCGCGCGAGTCGAAGCGCATCCGGAAGACCTTCGCCACGCTCGCAGAGGCGCGGGCGTGGCGCTCCGAGACGCAGACCGGCGTCCGCCGCGGAACGCTGCGCGCGCCGGCGCACACGACCGTCGTCGAGGCAGCCGAGGGGCTCGTCGCCGGGATGAGGTCCGGCCGGGTCCGCACGCGATCCGGCGACCGGTACAAGCCGAGCGCGATCCGAAGCTATGAAGCCGCGCTTCGCGACCACGTCGTCCCGCGGCTCGCGCGGACGCGCCTCGGAGACGTGCAGCACCGCGACGTCCAGCGGATCGCCGACGAACTGCTTGCCGAGGGCCGCGACCCGTCGACCATCCGGAACGCGCTCATGCCGCTGCGCGTGATTTTCCGACGTGCGGTCGAGGACGGCGACGTCGCGATCAACCCGTGCGCGCACCTTCGCCTACCCGCCGTCCGCGGCCGTCGGGAACGGATCGCATCGCCGCAAGAGGCGGAGCGGCTGCTCGCTGCCCTCCCCGCTCGCGACCGACCAGTGTGGGCGACCGCGTTATACGCCGGCCTCCGCCGCGGCGAGCTCATGGCTCTCCGGTGGGACGACGTCGACCTCGCCAACGGCGTGATCCGCGTCGAGCGCGCGTACGACGAGAAGGCGCACCGCGAGATCGAGCCGAAGAGCCGCGCCGGCCGCCGGACGATCCCGATCGTCGGCGCGCTTCGGGACATTCTCGTCGAGCACAAGGCAAACCAGACTCGAGCCGACGCACTCGTCTTCAGCGGTAACGCTCCCTTCCAGCCGTCCAACCTCTGGCGGCGCGCCCAGAGCGCATGGAAGCGCGCAGGCGTCGACCCGATCGGACTCCACGAGGCGAGACACACCTTCGCGTCGATCCTCATCGCCGCGGGCGTGAACGCCAAGGCGATCACGACCTACATGGGTCACGCGTCGATCCAGACGACGTACGACCTCTACGGCAAGCTCATGCCCGGTTCCGAGGCCGAAGCGGCAGCGCTCGTCGACGCGTACCTCACCCGCGCGGACAGCGCTTCGCGCATCGCTCAGGTGCAGCCGGCGACAAGTTGACCTGTTCGATTTTCCGAGCGTTCTAGTGGGTCGAATTCAGCCGCGCTGGTAGCGGCGCTGCTTGTACTCCTCGACCCACTGCCTGCTCGAGTACCACTGATCCGTCCGCCGCACTGCGCGAAGCCGGCCGCGCTTCGCGGCGACGGCGAGGGCGTTACCGGAGAGCTCGCCGTCAGCAAGCGACCTCAGTGGTACCAACCGATGCGGTCCGGCCAAGCCCGGCAGCAGGAAACGGTGGATGCCGTCCGTTACGGATCGCGCGAACATCTCCGCGAGGGGTTCTGGATCGCCCCGATCAGCCCGTCTGAGGGCGTTGAGATAGCGCGTCCGGTACCGCTTGTGGATCACCGCAGGCGGATAGCCATGCCGAACCAGAAGAAGGTTCGTGGCCAGGCGACCAACGCGCCCGTTCCCGTCGCGGAAAGGGTGGATCCGCTCGAAGCGAGCGTGGACACTGGCGACGAACACCATCGGGTGCTGATCGCTCGTCGGCCCTCGGTTGGCATCGCGAAGCCAATCGGTGACGAGCGCCGGCACCTCCGGAAACGCCGGCGGCGTCATCCCGCCGGTGAACGGCCGAATGTCGTGCTGCCGGAACGAGCCGGGGCCTTCGCGTTCGTGCAACCCGTCTGGCGGCGAGTGCAGCCAGGCCGGCTCGACGACGAGGCGGTGGATCTGACGCAACTCGGTGAGGTTGATTCGCTCCGCGCCGGACCACTCGCGGGATTGCTCGACCGCCTGGGCGTAGACCCACTGCGCCGCCTTCGCATAGCCCTCGACCTCGAGGTACTCGGCCAGCTCCTTGCTACCGACCGCCTTCCCCTCAGCGAGGAGCCGCTCGACCTCTCTCAGGACAAGTGTGTTTCCCTCGATCGCCGTCGAGTGATGCGCCTCCTCGTGCCAGATCCCTTCCCAGATCGACTCCGCCTCTAGCGGAAGCGGCAGACCGCCGACGCTCTGCAGATCCTCGACCGCCTGATCGAGGGCGCGCAGCACGTCAGCGCGGCTAGGACGCCCGCGTCCTCTAGGAGACATTTGACCTATTTCGCTTCAAGTTCATAGCTTCGGTCAAATCTAGCAAGTGGACCTGTTGGACTTTCGTTGGCGCAAGATGGGTCGACTTCATGAAGGCTGCCGCCGGATGCGCAGGCAGCTCATCTCGACGCGAAAAGCCTCGTCGTCCAGTACGCCGATAGCCAGCGAGACGCAGATGCATCGCGATGCAAATCCGCGTCATCATTCGTGTACGCTGTACGCATGTCGCGCCGCCGCGACAGACGGCGAAACCGGGCTAAACGGCCTACCGACGCGGCGCCCGCTGCGAAGCAGGCAGCAATCGTTCGCGAAGCGGCTCGTGTTGAACGGCTCGCCTACACGCGCACGCAGGCTGCGGAGGCGCTCGGTGTCAGTCGCTCGACGTTCGACCGCCGCGTCCTGCCGCTGATTGAGACTATCGAGATGCCGTGGGGCACGAGCCTGATTCCGGTCGACGAACTCGAGCGGCTGCTCGTCAAGCGCCGCCGCGCAGCTCGCATGCGATTTGCACCTCGGACACGGTCCGGGCGCCGGCCGATCGTGCCGAACGATGTGGTCGAGCGAATTCGTGTCGAGTACGCGAACGGCAGTCGGCTTGCCGAGATCGCGCGCCAGCTGACCGCCGACCGCGTGCCGACGGCGCACGGGGGCGCGCAGTGGTGGCCGTCGACGGTTCGCGCGATTCTCCACCGATCACGGACGGGCGGCGTAATCGGCTCTGAGCACCACAGCGTCGAACCACCTGACGTAACCTGAGTCGGTGGCATGGCGCGCCGTGCTTTTCGCGGTTCTGCTGCTCCTTACGGCCGCGGGCACAGGCTGGTCCATCGCAAGCGACGGCTTCCCGCCGCCGGGTTCGCAAGGGCTGCGGGCGGCGGACGGCTACCAATGGCTCTGCGCCGGAGCACCGAGCAACTGCCCCGACGGTCATGTGCCAGCGCGGTTGCGACGACCTCTGCGCCTTCCGCGGCTCGCGGGCGGCGCGTCGTGCCCTACCTCTCGTGCTCACCGAGTGAACCCAAGCTTCGGCATCGCACTAGGGTCTGGCCCCGTCTACCCGATCCCGTTTCGCTACAGCATCCTCCACTACGACCATGGCCGTACGGCAGGCGGATGGAGATATGTGAAGGTGCTTTGGGTGATACCACCAAGCTACGGCGGCCCCGTGTTGATCAGAGGCCACCAGCTCGATGGGCTGACCTGGCTGGGCTTCGACCGCGGGTCGAGACCGTTACGAGAGCTTCAGCTCCCGCCCGAGACCGCCGGAGGGGCACGAGCGTGGCGAACGTTCCCCTCCTACACGCGCGTCCGCGATGGAGCCGGTTGCTACGCCTACCAAGCCGACGGCACCAACTTCAGCCGAGTCCTTGTCTTCGAGTTGAAGCCGTAGTTCGTACGGCCCCGGGACGCCGCAAGCCCTCGGCGATCCTCGCTTCGCTGTCGCGCGTTTTGTCGCGCGGACGGACAGCTTGGTACGAACATCCTGCTAATGCGCGGTTTCCAGCAGCGGCCGTAGGGCGTTCCTAAACCGCGTGCACAAGTTCGATTCTTGTCGGGGGCATCGCGCTGTTCGGGCGCCGCGTCGGACTGCACTTTCGCCGATCCAGTCCGGATGGCGGGCGACGAACGACTCGAGCTCGCCGGCCTTAGCGTACGCCCGCGCGCCGCGCGCGCCGGGGCGGGGGACCCCCGCATCGGGCCGGCCGGCGCCGCCGCAGATCGCCGTAGACGAAGTCGCCGACGGTGTGGCCGCGTCCGCCGGCTCCGCCCGC
>JABFWJ010000389.1 GCA_013362295.1 Thermoleophilia bacterium | reverse complement strand
CTGTGGCTCTGGCCATCACGCATCGTCGCCGTCGTCGACGCGCCGGGCGACTATCGCGTCAAGGTGCGGTGGTCGCCGTACTGGCGCGCATCTTCGGGGTGCGTGTCGAAGACGAAGGACGGCATGGTGCGGCTGCACGCACGGAACGCCGGCCTCGTCGAGCTCGGTTTCGGCCTGGACGTCCACCGCGGGCTCCAGGCGATCGCGGGCCTGTCGCCGCAGCAGCGCTGCAACGCCTAGTGGCGAGCTACCATCCCGCGCGTGACCGAGGAACAGAAGCCGCTCGCAGAACAGCTCGACGAGCTCGGGGCCCAGCTCGACTGGGTCCGTGAGTACCTTTGACCCGGTCGCGCTCGAACAACGACTCGTAGAGCTCGAGGCGCAGATGAACGCGCCGGGGTTCTGGGACGAGCAGGCCACGGCCGCGTCCGTGTCCGCCGACCATGCGCGCACCTCGCGCAGGCTGGAGGGCTACCGCACGCTCGTGCGCGAGTACGACGACGCGCGTGAGCTCGCAGAGATGGACGGCGGCGAGATGGAAGGCGAGATCGCCGCGGGGCTCGTGCCGCTGCGCCGCGAGCTCCAGCACCTGCAGGAGGCGGCGCTCTTCGACGGCGAGTACGACGCCGGCGACGCGGTCGTCACGTTGCAGTCGGGCACCGGCGGCACCGACGCGCAGGACTGGGCCGAGATGATGCTGCGCATGTACGAGCGCTGGGGTGCCAACCGCGGCTTCAAGATCGACCTGCTCGAGGCGAGCCCGGGCGAGGAGGCGGGGCTCAAATCAGCGACGTTCACGGTCGGCGGCGAGAACGCCTACGGCATCCTCAAGGCCGAGCGCGGGAAGCACCGCCTGGTGCGCCAGAGTCCCTTCGACCAGGCGCACCGCCGCCACACGGCGTTCTCGACGGTGATCGTCGCGCCGCTCCTCCCCGACGACGCCGAGGTCGAGATCGACGAGGGCGACCTGAGGATCGACACCTACCGCGCGCAGGGTGCCGGCGGCCAGCACGTGAACAAGACCGACAGCGCGATCCGCATCACGCACCTCCCGAGCGGCATCGTCGTCCAGTGCCAGAACGAGCGCTCGCAGTCCGCGAACAAGCAGACGGCGCTGCGCGTCCTGAAGGCGCGCCTGGTTGAGAAGGCCGAAGAGGAGAGAGAGGCCCTCCTGGCGAAGGAGCGTGGAGGCTCGGCCGACACCGGCTTCGGCGGCGAGTCGATCCGCTCCTACGTCCTCCACCCGTACCAGCTCGTGAAAGACTCCCGCACCGGTTTCGAGATGGGCAACGCCCAGGCCGTCCTGGACGGGGAGCTGGATCCCTTCATCCGGGAGTACCTCCTCGCCCGGGCAGCCGGGAAGGTCGTCTAGCGAGTGGGGTACACTCCCCCGATCTCTTCGCACCAGGGCGTCTCGGGCGGACCGGGAAGCATGACGCCGCGAACTACCGTGCAGGAAACCGACTACCCCACCACACAGCTGACGGCCGTCGTCGAGGCGCCGATCGACGTCCCGCGCCCGAGCGCGGCGTCGATGATCGTCTTCGACCAGGTGACGAAGGTCTACGAGCCCGATGTCGTCGCCCTGCGTGACGTCTCGTTCCACATCGACAAGGGCGAGTTCGTCTTCATCGTCGGCGCCTCCGGCTCGGGCAAGTCGACGCTCGTGCGGCTGCTCCTCAAGGAGCTCGACCCGAGCGGCGGGAAGATCGTGATTGGCGGCCGCGACCTCTCGCGGCTCAAGAAGTCGAAGGTGCCGATGCTGCGCCGCAACATCGGCTGCGTCTTCCAGGACTTCAAGCTCCTGCCCAACCGCACGGCGGCGGAGAACGTCGCCTATGCGCTGAAGGTGCAGGGCGAGGGCAACGCCGCGATCCGCAAGAAGGTCCCCGAGGTGCTCGCGATGGTCGGGCTCGCACACAAGATGAGCTCCGCGCCCGACGAGCTCTCCGGCGGCGAGCAGCAGCGCGTCTCGATCGCGCGCGCGTTCGTCAACCACCCGCCGCTGCTCGTCTGCGACGAGCC
>JABFWJ010000209.1 GCA_013362295.1 Thermoleophilia bacterium | reverse complement strand
GGTGCTACCGATCCGCGTCGCCGGCTGGCAGCCGGCTGCAGACGGGCGCAACCTCGTCTACGGCCGAAGCGACCAGCTGATCGCGGGACTCGACCGCGCCGTCGACCCGAACGGGGACGGCGACTCGCACGACGCGGTCCGGGTCGCGCTGATCGGCGTCTCGGAGCCGTACGCCGCGTTCACGCGCGGCCCCGAGGCGATCGCGGTCCAGGGCGCGCTCAACCTGAACACGCTTGTCGTCACGCCCGCCGGGAACGACGGGCCTGCCGGCCCGACCTTCGGCTCGGTCGCCGGTCCGGCCGGCGCGCCTGGAGCGCTCGCCGTCGGTGCCACCGATGCGCGGAGGACGCAGCCGCGCGTGCGCGTCGTGCTGCGCCGCGGGCTCGACGTGATCCTCGATCGCTACCTGCCGCTGCTCGGTCCCGTGGCACCCGCGCATTCCCTCACGCTGCGCGTCGCGACGCCGCGGTCGACGCGCGGCCTCGCCGGCGCGTCGTCGGTCGACTACTTCGACCGCAAGGGATTCAGCCTGGTCGCGGGGCGCGCGGTCCTCGTCCCGGTCGGGTCCGACCCGCAGGCCTCGGCGCTCGCGGCGTCGCGGGCGGGAGCGGCGGCCGTGATCCTCTACGGCGGCTCGCTTCCGCCGGGCTCGCTGCGGGTGGCCGAGGACCAGAGCGCGCCGGTCGTCGTCGTGCCCGAGACGGCGGCGGTCGAGCTGCTCGC
Organism: Thermoleophilia bacterium; assembly: GCA_013362295.1. Lineage (GTDB taxonomy): Bacteria > Actinomycetota > Thermoleophilia > Gaiellales > Gaiellaceae > PALSA-600. The sequence goes on along the minus strand of JABFWJ010000209.1, from coordinate 24,928 downwards.
CGCACAGCGGGCGGGCATCGACGTGGGGATCGCAGTCGGCGCGCGCCAGAACCCAGCCAACCCGGACCGCGGCTTCGTCGCCGGCTTCTCCTCGCGGGGCCTCGCCTTCGACGGCACCGTCAAGCCGAACGTCGCCGCGCCGGGAATCGCGCTCGCGACGTCGGAGCCGGGCGCGGCGACCGACGGCTCGCCGATCTACGGAACCGTCAACGGCACGAGCGCCGCGGCGGCGACCGTCGCGGGCGGTGCGGCTCTGCTCGCACAGATGCGTCCCGACCTCGACGGGCAGGCGCTGAACAGCCTGCTCGTCGGCTACGCGGCGCGCGGCGGCGCGCCGTCCGTCGACGTGGGGGCAGGGACGTTCCGGCTCGGCACGTCGGCGGTCGGGGAAGTCGCCGCGCAGCCGTCGACGTTCGGCTTCGGCATCTGGGAGGGACCACGCTGGCACAGCACGCGGACGCTCGTCGTGCGGAACGTCTCGACGCGGCGGCTGCAACTCTCCGTCAAGTCGGTCGCGGACGGCGAGTCGGAGGCGCTCGAGTTCAAGGTCGTGCCGGACAAGCTCGTGCTCCGCGCCGGCCGCGCCGTGCGCATCAAGGTGACCGTTACTGCGCCCGCCGCGCCGCATTCGCGCCTGGTCTCCGGCGTGATCCAGATCACAGCGGCCGGCAGCGAGGCGCTGCGCGTGCCGTGGGCGCTCGGCTTCCGCCGTTACTCCGCGAACCTCGTGCCGCGCGTGACGCTGAGCAAGACGTCGTTCAAGCCCTCCGACGCGAATCCCGCCGTCCTGACCGTGCAGGCAGGCAACCTCGTACGCGACCAAGGGCTGCAGATCCAGCCGGTGTCACGGCTCGACATCCTGCTCTACACCGCCTCCGGCCGCTTCATCGGCGTGATGGCGCGACTGCGCAACCTGCTCCCCGGCTCGTACAGCTTCGGGATCACCGGACGGGGCCCGACGAGCGTGCAGCTCGCACGGGGGGCCTACGAGCTGCGGCTCGCCGCCTGGCCGACGCTGCCACTCGACGCCCAACCGAGCAGGGCGCAGGTCTCGTTCCGGATCGAGTAATCTCCGCCGCCGATGGCCACTGCGGCGCCCGAGTCTCATCTTCGCGAGAACCCGTTCAGGCTCGCGCAGCAGCAGCTCCGGAAGGTCGCCGACACGTTCGGGATCGATGACCGGCTCGTGGAGGTGCTGCGGCAGTGCAAGAAGGCGGTCGAGGTCTCGATCCCGACGACGCTGGACGACGGCACGGTGCGCGCGTACTCGGGGTACCGCGTCACGCACAACATCGCGCGCGGCCCGTCCAAGGGCGGGATCCGCTACCACCCGGACGTCACCCTCGACGAGGTCAAGTCGCTCGCGATGTGGATGACGTGGAAGTGCTCGCTGATGGGGCTGCCGTTCGGCGGCGCGAAGGGCGGCGTCATCTGCAATCCGAAGAGGATGTCGCCGCGCGAGCTCGAGGGCATGACCCGGCGCTTCACCTCCGAGATCATCAACGAGATCGGTCCCGAGAAGGACATCCCCGCCCCCGACGTCGGTACGAACGCGCAGACGATGGCGTGGATCTTCGACACGTACTCGATGAACAAGGGCCACTCGGTGCTCGGCGTCGTCACCGGCAAGCCGCTCACGATCGGCGGGTCGCTCGGCCGCGAAGAAGCGACGTCGCGCGGCGCGACGTTCTGTCTCGAATCGGCGCTGCGCATGCAGCAGCGCGGGGTGGAAGGACTGCGCGTTGCCGTGCAGGGCTTCGGGAACGTCGGAGCGTACTTCGCGAAGCTGATCGCGGAGGCCGGCGCGACGGTGGTCGCGATCTCCGATTCGAGCGGCGGCATCTACAACCCGAACGGCATCGACGTCGCGGCCGCGTTCGCGCACAAACGCAGCGGCGGGTCGATCCCCGAGTTGAAGGGCGGAGAGCGGATCACGAACGAGGAGCTGATCGCGCTCGACTGCGACGTCTTCGCCCCGTGCGCGCTCGAGCAGGTCGTCACGGAGGAGAATGCCGACCAGGTCAAGGCGCAGGTGATCGTCGAGGGTGCGAACGGCCCGCTCACCCCCGCGGCAGACGAGATTCTCGACGCGAAGGGCGTGCTCATCCTGCCCGACGTGCTCGCGAATGCCGGTGGCGTCGTCGTCTCCTACTTCGAGTGGGTCCAGGGCCTGCAGGAGTACTTCTGGAAGGAAGACGAGGTCAACGCGCGCCTGAGGGAGATCGTCACGCGGGCCTTCGACGAGACGTGGGCGACCTACCAGGACCGCAACATCACGATGCGCATGGCCGCCTACGGCCTCGCCGTCCAGCGGGTGGCCGAGGCGACGGTGACGCGCGGCCTCTACCCGTAGCCCGCGTCGTCCTCTATCACGCGGCGAACTGCTCGCTCTGCGAGCGGGCCCGCGCGCAGCTCGACGGCCTCGCCGTGGCCTACGAGGCCGTCGACATCACCGGCGACGACGAGCTGGAGGGGCGGTACCGGGAGTGGCTTCCGGTCGTCGAGATCGACGGTCAGCGCGCGTTTGTCTACTACGTCGACGAGGCTTCGTTGCTGCGCAAGCTCGGTCGAAAGCGGTGAAGTCGCAGGCTTCGGCGTGTCACAAACCTCGGCGTTTGTGACAACCGATCGGTAGATCTGGAGCGTCGGGCACAATGCGCTCGTGACAGCGCAAGCCCCCGCTCCCGGTCCCACCCCCGACCGCCTCACCGTCGGCGTCGCGGCCCGGCTGTCGCGCTACCTGCAGGTCCTGACGCAGGCGAAGAAGATGGGGAAGGAGCGCATCTCCTCTCAGGAGATCGCCGACTACACCAACATCAACGCGACGCAGATCCGCCGTGACCTCTCGAACTTCGGCAAGTTCGGCAAGCGGGGTGTCGGGTACTCGATCGACTCGCTGCTCTCCGAGATTCGCAAGATCCTGCGCACGCAGGGCCAGCACAACATCGCGCTCGTCGGCGCCGGCCGCCTCGGCCAGGCGATTGCGAGCTCGACGATCTTCGCGGAGCACGGCATCAACATCGCGGCCGTCTTCGACTCGAGCCCGACGATGATCGGCGGACACATCGGCGGCGCCACCGTGGAGGACGAGCGCAGGCTGAAGGACGTCGTACGCGACAAGAACATCGTCGTCGGCGTGCTCGCGGTCCCGGCGGGCGCAGCGCAGAAGGTCGCCGACGACCTCGTCGACGCCGGCGTGAGGATCATCTTCAACTACTCGTAAGCACTGCTCGACGTGCCGAGCGACGTGACGGTGCACACGTCCAATCCGGCCGTCGAGCTCCTGCACGCGCTCTACTTCCACCTGACCTAGCCGCACCCTAGGTTCGAAGAACTGGAATCTGGTTCCGCTGCGCGGAAATCAGGTTCGCGGCCGGATTCCAGCCTTTCTGGCCACGGGTGATCGCCCAGGTGCGTAGCCTCAACCGGGTGCGCATCCTTCTCTGGCACGGGTACCTGCTGGGCGGAACCGGCTCGAACGTCTACACACGGGCGCTCGCGCGCGAGTGGAGCAACGCGGGACACGACGTCGTGGTCGTGTCGCAGGAGCGCAACCCGGAGCGGTACGACCTCGGCGCGTCGCAGACAGTTGCAGTCGACCTGCCCGGCCGTCTGCTGCCGGTCTTCGTCATGGACGGCTACGCGGGCCTCGAGCCGAAGTTCCTGCAGGACTTCACCGAGCGGGAGAAGCGCGCGTACGTCGACGCGAACGCCGGCGCGCTCCGCGAGCTGCTGCCCGCCGAAGTTCTTTTCACGAACCATGCGCTGATGGGCGGGCCCGTCGGCGCCGCAACCGGAGCCACGTTCCGCGTCAAGGTGCACGGCTCCGAGCTCGAGTATTCGATGCGGGGCCGGCCCGAGCTGGAGGCGTGGGGGAGGGAGACGCTCGCACAGGCGGAAGCCACCTTCGTCGGCTCGAACCACATCCGCGACGTCCTCGAACACGTCGTCGGGCACGTCGAGCGCGTGTTCGAGGTGCCGCCCGGAGTGGACGTCGACGAGTTCACGCTGCAGGAGCGCGGCGAGGCGCTCGCCGACCTGATCTGCGAGGCGCGCAACGATCCGCCGAACGAGGGCAACGAGCGTCTGCCGGACGACGGCAACGCGGAACGGCTCGAGGCGTTTCTGAGCGAGGACGAGCCTACCGTCGTCTACTTCGGCAAGCTGATCGAGCAGAAAGGGGTGCACGTGCTGCTCGAGGCGATGCGCGGCCTCGACGCGCGTCTCGTCGTCGTCGGCTTCGGCCCGTACCGCGCGGAGCTGGAGGCGACTGCGCCGCCGCGGACGCTCTTCACGGGCCCGCTCGAGCACCGCCATCTCGTGCACCTGCTGCCACTCGCGGACGCGACCGTCGTGCCCTCGATCTTTCCCGAGGCGTTCGGCATGGTCGCGGCCGAGGCGGCCGCGGCCGGATCGCCCCCGCTCGTCGCACGGCATTCGGGCCTCGCCGAGGTTGCGGCGGGCCTCGAGGAGGAGTACCCCGAGCGGTTCCGGCACCTCGCGTCGTTCGCGACGGGCGACGCGTCCGACCTCGCCCGCAAGCTGGAGGAGCTGCTCGCGCTGTCGCCGGCGGACCGCGACGAGCTCCGGCGCGCTGCGCGCAGGGCCGTCGTCGAGCGCTGGTCCTGGACGAGCGTGGCGCAGCGGCTGCTCGAGCCGGTCTGAGAAGCGACGCAGGGGGACACCTGCACCTATCCACAGGTGTACACCTGCGTCGGTCGGTTTCCGGCGCTGGCTACGCTCCCAGGGGTGGGCGACGAGCAGAAGATCTCCTGGCAGGAGCTCCTCGCGAACTCGCGGCGGGACTTCGAGGCCGGAACCGACTTCACCGTCGCCGTCGAGGAGGAGTTTGCGCTCCTCGACCCGCCGACGCTCGAGCTGACCAACCGGTTCGAGGAGATCTACGCCGCCGCGCTGGAGACCGAGCTGGCGCCGAACATCGTCGGCGAGCTGATTGCGTCCGAGGTGGAGGTGCGGACCGGCCGCTGCGACGGCTTCGGCGAGGCCGCCGCGGCCATGCAGGAGCGCCGCGCGCAGATCCACTCGCTCGCGCGCGACGTGCAGCTCGGCCTCGGCGGCACCGGGACGCACCCGTGGAGCCGCTGGCAGGATCAGCGCATCATCGACACGCCGCACTACCGCCGAAACGACGAGGTCCTGCGCTACGTCGTGTGGCGCAACAACACGTTCGGCTTGCATGTACACGTCGGGATCAACGGCGCGGATCGCGCGATCGCGGTGCACGACGCGCTGCGCAACTTCCTGCCGGAGGTCCTCGCGCTGTCGGCGAGCTCGCCGTTCGTGGAAGGCGTGAACTCGGGACTGCATTCGGCGCGCACGGAGATCTTCACGCGCATGTTTCCGCGCTGCGGGATCCCGGACGCGTATCGCACGTGGCAGGCCTGGGAGGACTACGTCGCGTTTCTCTATCGCACCGGCTCGATCACGGAGCACACGCAGGTCTGGTGGAGCGTCCGGCCGCATCTCGCGTTTCCGACGGTCGAGATCCGCATCGCCGACGCTCAGCCCGACCTCGCCGAGGCGCAGTCGCTCGCCGCGTTCGGGTACGCGCTCGCCGTGCGCTGCGCGCGCGCCTACGACGAAGGCGAGACGCTGCCGGACGTGCCGGGCCGCCTCCTCGAAGAGAACATGTGGCGCGCGATCCGCTACGGGCTCTCCGGCGAGCTGCTCGACTTCGAGCGCGGCGAGCCGGTGGAGGCTCGACGGAGGATCGAGGACCTGCTCGTGTGGGTCGCGCCGGTCGCCGACGAGATCGGCGCCGCGCCGTTTCTCGCCGTCCCGGACCGCAACGCGGCCGAACGGCAGATCGCCCGCTTCCAGGACGGGGCGAGCCTCCAGGAGATCTACGCGGAGCAGGTGCAGGCAGGCGAACCGGCGGGGTCTCGCTCCGATGGCTGACGAGGGCGCACAGCCGGAGATCGACATCGAAGCGCTGCAACAGCAGCTCGCGGCCTTCGCGGTCGAGCAATTCCTCGTCTCGGCGGCCTCGACGCTCGCGAGCCTTGCCTTCGCGAAGCTCGAGAACGAGGACCTGCCGCAGGCCCGGAAGGCGATCGACGCCCTGGCGTCGCTGATCCCGCACCTCGAGGGCGAGCTGGCGGCGGATCTGGCACGGGCACTGACGAATCTGCAAGTGGCCTACGCCCAAGCAAGTTCCTCGTAGCCCCCGCCGCACCTTGTGATACATAATCGCCCGCGCCGAAGCCCTTCGGCGCTTGACTTTGTGAGGGAGCGAAACCGATGGATTGGTTCATGCATCACCCCGTGCTCCTCGGCCTCGTCGGCGCCGGCGTGGCAGTCGGGTTCGGGCTCTACCTGACCTGGTGGCTGCTCCAACAGCCGTCCGGGAACGAGCGCATGCAGGAGATTGCCCACGCGGTTCAGGAAGGCGCGGCGGCGTATCTGCGGAAGCAGTACACGACGATCGCGATCGTCGCGGTCGTGCCGTTCCTCCTGCTCGGCTTCTACCACAAGCTCGGCTGGGGGACCGCGTTCGGCTTCCTCGTCGGAGCGATCCTGTCTGCGGCCGCAGGCTTCATCGGCATGAACGTCGCCGTGCGCTCGAACGTGCGCACTGCGGAGGCTGCGCGCGGCGGTCTGAAGCCCGCGCTGAACGTCGCGTTCCGCGCCGGATCGGTGACGGGACTGCTCGTCGTCGGCCTCGGCCTGCTCGGCGTCACGGGCTATTACTGGTTCCTCACCGGCGCCCTGCACAACTCGCCGACGTCCGCGATCGACGATCTCGTCGGCCTCGCGTTCGGCGGCTCCCTCATCTCGGTCTTCGCACGTCTGGGCGGCGGCATCTTCACGAAGGCGGCCGACGTCGGCGCCGACCTCGTCGGGAAGATCGAGGCCGGCATCCCCGAAGACGACCCGCGCAACGCCGCGGTCATCGCCGACAACGTCGGCGACAACGTCGGCGACTGCGCCGGCATGGCCGCCGACCTGTTCGAGACCTACGCGGTCACGGCGGTCGCGGTGATGCTGCTCGGGACCGCTTTCCCCGACGCGAAGCTCTATCTCTACCCGCTCGCGCTTGGCGGCATCTCGGCGATCTCGTCGGTGATCGGCACCTTTTTCGCGCGCCTCGGGCGCGGCGAGAACGCCGTCATCAACGCGCTCTACAAGGCCGTGCTTGTCGCGACCGTGCTGTCGGCGCTCGGGTTCATCCCGATCACCGCGGCTTTCGACAACGGGAAATACAACTTCACGGATCTTTACGTCTCCTCGGTCGTCGGGCTCGTCGTGACATTCCTGCTCGTTGCGATCACGGAGTACTACACGGGCACCCGCTGGAATCCAGTGAAGGCGATTGCGAAGGCGTCGCAGACAGGGCACGCGACGAACATCATCGAAGGCCTCGCCGTCGGCATGCAGGCGACCGCGCTGCCGGTGATCGTGATCGTCGCGGGCATCCTCGTCGCCCATCACTTCGCGGGCCTCTTCGGCATCGGCGTGGCGGTGATGGCACAGCTGTCGATGACCGGGCTCATCGTCGCGCTCGACGCGTACGGCCCCGTGACCGACAACGCGGGCGGCATCGCCGAGATGGCCGACCTGCCGGAAGGTGTGCGCGCGATCACCGACCCGCTCGACGCCGTCGGCAACACGACGAAGGCCGTGACGAAGGGCTACGCCATCGGCTCGGCGGCGCTCGCCGCGCTCGTCCTCTTCGACTCCTACACGACGGGCCTCACGAACAACGGGCTGCCCACGACGTTCTCACTCTCCGACGCGTGGGTGATCGCCGGGCTCTTCATCGGCGGCCTGATGCCCTTCCTGTTCGCGTCGTTGGCCATGCAGGCGGTCGGGCGCGTCGGCGGCGAGGTCGTGCAGGAAGTGCGGCGCCAGTTCCGCGAGCACCCGGGGATCATGGACCGCACCGAGCGCCCCGACTACAGCCGCGCCGTCGGGATCGTGACCGGCTCGGCGATCAAGTCGATGCTCGCACCGGCGCTGATCCCGATCGGGTTTCCGATCGTCGTCGGGATCATCAGCGCGAAGATGCTCGGCGGGCTGCTGATCGGCACCATCGTCACCGGCCTCTTCCTCGCGATCGCGATGACCTCGGGCGGCGGGGCGTGGGACAACGCGAAGAAGTCGATCGAGGACGGCGCGTTCGGCGGCAAGGGCTCCGAGGCGCACGCCGCGTCCGTCACGGGCGACACCGTCGGCGATCCCTACAAGGACACGGCGGGCCCCGCGATCAACCCGATGATCAAGATCGCGAACATCGTCGCGATCCTGATCATCCCGCTCCTCGTCTCGATCCACGGCTGACGGGTCGTGCGGCGCGGGGCCCGTGGCTCCGCGCCGCAAGCTACCTTCCGTGCATGAACGCACGCCGTCAGTTGACGGCGATCGCCGGCTCGGCAGCAGTGCTCGGAGCGGCGACCGGGCTCGTCTACGCGCTGCGGCCGATCGCGCCGGTGCTCAGCCTCGGCGTCCTCTACACGCCCGCGGTGCTCGCCACGGCGGTGCTCTTCGGCCTCGGCTTCGCGATTGCCGTCGCGATCGCGTCGATGCTCACCTTCAACTTCCTGTTCCTCGAGCCGGTCGGCACGTTGACGCTCGCCGACGGGCGGAACTGGACGGCGCTGGCCGCGTACGTCGTGACGGCGGTCGTGGTGAGCGAGCTCGCGACCCGCGCGCGGCGGCAGGCGAAGGAGGCCGAGCAACGCGAGCGCGAGGCCGCGCTGCTCGCCGACGCGGCCGCTGCCCTGCTCCAGGCAGGCCCGCTCGACGAGATTCTCGAGCGCGCCGACCAGGTCCTGGCCGGCGGGGACGAGATCGCGCACCGCCGGTTCGATTCGGCGCTCGATTCGCTGCAGGCGCTGGCCGCCGAGCGCGAGCGGCTCGACGGGCTGCAGCGCTCGGACGCGATCAAGACCGCGGTGCTGCAAAGCGTGTCCCACGACTTCCGGACGCCGCTCGCGACGATCTCCTCGGCGATCGACGGGCTCCAGTCCCCCGAGCTGACGCTCACGACGGCCGATCGCGCCGAGCTGATGGAGACGATCAGGTTGGAGGTGACGCGGCTGATCCGCCTCGTCGAGAACCTGCTCGATCTCTCGCGGCTGCAGGTCGGCGCTGCAGAGCCGCACCTCGCGCTGTGGCCCGTCGACGAGCTGATCGACCGCGCCGTCGCCGAGGTTCGCGAACCGGAGCGCGTCAGCGTCACGATCGGCTCGGCCTTGCCACCGGCCTCCGTCGACGACGTGCAGATCCAGCGCGTGCTCGTGAACCTGATCGAGAACGCGCTCAAGTTCTCGCGCGCGACCGTCGAGATCATCGCGCGTCTCGACACACGTTCGGTGGTGATCGAGGTGCTCGACCGCGGAGGCGCAGGAGCGCCGGGCGCGGGGATCGGCCTCTCGATCGCGCGCGGCTTCGCAGCGCTCAACCACGGGTCGGTCGATCTCGAGCCGCGCCCGGGCGGAGGGACAACGGCTCGCCTGGCGCTACCCGTATGAGCGCGCGGATCCTCGTGGTCGACGACGAACCGCAGTTCCTGCGCGCGCTCGCGACCAACCTGCGCGGCGCCGGCTACGACGTCGAGACCGCGACGACGGCGGCCGAGGCGCTCAGCGCAGCGGGCCTGCGGCCGCCTGACGCCGTCGTGCTCGACCTGCTCCTGCCGGACGGGACCGGAACGGAGATCTGCCGCGAGCTGCGCACGTGGAGCGAGGCGCCGATCGTCGTCGTCTCGGCGCTCGGCGACGAACCGGAGAAGATCGCCGCTCTCGACGCCGGCGCGGACGACTACGTGACGAAGCCGTTCGCGATCGGCGAGCTGCTCGCCCGCCTCCGCGCCGCGCTCCGTCGCGCCGGCCCGACAGGCGAGCCCGTGGTCGAGGTCGGCCCGGTTCGGATCGACCTCGACAAGCAGTCCGTGACGGTGGACGGCGCGCGCGTGCACCTCACGCCGTACGAGTACCGCATCCTGCGGCTGCTTGTGATCAACGCGGGGAAGCTGCTCACCCACAAGGCGATCCTGCGCGAGGTCTGGGGCCCGGCCTACGGTGCGGAATCGAACTACCTGCACGTCTACGTGTCGCAGCTGCGCCGTAAGCTCGAGCCCGATCCGTCGCGGCCGCGCTACCTGCTCACGGAGCCGGGCGCCGGCTACCGGCTCGTCGGCTCTTGAGAGAACCTTGAGACGCTGCGTCGCGATCCTCAGGCGGCGCTGAGGCAGCCGGTCCTACCGTGGATCCGTGGCACTCAAGCTCCTTGCCCCGATCCGCGGCTGGGAGGCCCGGCGTGCGCTGCGCGATGCGCGTCGACGGGCCGACGCGGAGCTGCTGACCTCGCGGCTCCCATCACCGCGCCTCGCGTGGCGAACCGACGAGCTCGTCGCCGAGGACAACCGCCTCGAGCTGGGGATCTCGCTGACGGACGTCGTCCACGCGGCGGACGCGCGGCTGATGCCGAGCGCGTCACCGCTCGACCGCGGCGCCGTTCGCGGCGTCCGCGCCGAGCTGCTCCAGCTGGCCGCGCGGCTCTGCGACACGTCGCACCCGGTGACGCCCCGCGGCGTGCTGCTCGTCGAGCGCCTCCTCGTCGACGGCTCGGGCCCGCTGTACGGTCAGGGCTCGCCGAACCGTCTGCGCGCAGAGGTCGAGGACGCCCTTGCCGCCCTCGACGGGAACGATGGCGCAGCTCGCTGACGAGCCGCGCAGCGCACGACTGAAGCGCGTCGTCGTCGGACGGCCGATGGCCTCCGGCGAGCTCGACGAGACGCTGCTTCCGAAGTGGCTCGCGCTCCCCATCTTCGCGTCGGACCCGCTCTCCTCGGTCGCGTACGCGACCGAGGCGGCGCTCGTCGTGCTCGTCGCCGCCTCGGCCGCCGCGGCGCACTTCGTCTTCCCGATCTCGCTCGGGATCGCCGCCCTGCTCGCGATCGTCGTGCTCTCGTACCGGCAGACCGTCCGTGTGTACGAAAGCTCAGGCGGCGCGTACGTCGTCGCGAAGGAGAACCTCGGCAAGACGCCCAGCCTCATCGCGGCGGCCGCGCTGCTCACCGACTACGTGCTCACCGTCGCCGTGTCGGTGGCCGCCGGCGTGCTCGCGCTGACCTCGGCGGTGACCGCGCTGCGCGGCCACGAGCTGACGCTGTCGCTCGCCTGCGTGGTCCTGATCGCGCTCGCCAACCTCCGTGGCGTCAAGGAGGCGGGCGTCCTGTTCGCGCTCCCGACGTACGCGTTCGTCGCCTCGATCTTCGCGCTGATCGGCACCGGCCTGGCCCGGTGTGCAACCGGGGGCTGTCCGCAGGCCGTGGTGCCGCATCCGCTCGCCTCCGGTGTCGGGACCGTGACGACGTTCGTCGTGCTGCGGGCGTTCGCGTCGGGCTCGACGGCCCTCACCGGCGTCGAGGCGATCGCGAACGGCGTCAACGCGTTCCGGCGGCCGCACGGCCGCAACGCGGCCGCGACGCTCGGGATCCTCGGCGCGAGCGCGATCACGATGTTCGTCGGCGTCTCGTGGCTCGCCGTGCACATGCACGCGCGGCCCACCGCCACCGGCACGCCGTCGGTGCTCTCCGAGATAGCCCGCGCGACCTTCCCTTCCTCGTCGGCGCTCGGGTTCATGTACTGGATCGTCCAGGTCCTGACGCTGGCCGTGCTCGTGCTCGCGGCGAACACGTCGTACCAGGGCTTCCCGCGGCTGGCGGCGCTCCTGGCGCGCGACCGCTTCTTCGCCCGCCAGTTCACGAACCTCGGCGACCGCCTCGTCTTCTCGAACGGGATCCTCGTCCTGACCGGAATCGCCTGTGCACTGCTCTGGATCTATGACGCGAGCGTCGACTCGCTCATCCACCTCTATGTGATCGGCGTGTTCACCGCGTTCACGATCTCGCAGGCCGGAATGGTCCGATACTGGTGGCGCGGCCGCGACCCCGGCTGGCGCCACCGCCTTGCGATCAACGCCGTCGGCGCGTCCGCGACCGGCCTCGTCACGGCGATCGTCATCTGGACGAAATTCGCCGAAGGCGCGTGGCTCGTGACCGTCGCGATCCCGCTGATCGTGCTCGGCTGCCTCGGCGTCAACCGCCACTACCGCCGGTTCTCCCGCCGCCTGATCGCCGGCATCGGCGCGGTGCGCGCGGCCCGGGAGCCCACGAACGAGGTCCTGCTCTGCGTCGACTCGATCGACGTCGCCACCGAGGGTGCGCTCTGGTACGCGAGGAAGATTCACCAGGGCGGGTTGCGGGCGCTCCTCCTGCCGGGTCGGCACACCGATCCCGGGATCCGGCCCCGCTGGTGGGACTTCGCCCAGTCGGAGCCGCGGCTCGAGGTGCTGCCGTGCGACGAGGGACGCAGGCACGCGGTGCTCGAGGAGGTCTGGGCGCTGCCGCGCGGGGAGTGCGACTTCGTCACCGTCGTCGTTCCGGAGCAGTTCAAGCGGCAGTCGCTGCTCTCGGCCGCCGGGCGGGCGTCATTCCGGCTGAAGCTCCGCCTGCTCTCCGAGCCCGGCGTCGTCGTCACGGACGTCCCGGCCGTCACCCCGCACCGCGGCCCCGAGGGGCATGTGCCCGAGCGGCTGGCGGTCCGCGTGCTGCTCTCAGACGTGCACGCGGGGTCGCTCCGGGCGCTCAACTACGCGGAGTCGCTCGGGGTCGAGGACACGCGGGCGGTCTCCTTCGCGCTCGACGACGACGACTCGAAGCGGTTCCTGGGTGCGTATCGCCGGGCCGGAGTGATGATGCCGCTCGACCTCAGCTCGGCGCCGTACCGGGACATCGGCACGCCGTTGCTGAGCTACATCCGCGAGCTGACCGCCGACGGCGAGACCGTCGTCAACATCGTCATGCCGGAGATCGTCGTGCGCGGGTGGGCGCGGCTGCTGCACAACCAGCGGGCCCTCTACATCAAGCGGCTGCTGCTCTTCGAGCGCCACGTGATCCTCTCGAGCGTGCCGTATCAGCTGTTCAGGTAGCGCTAGAGTTCAGCGGTGGAGAACCGCGTGCTCGTCTACGCGGACGCGCTCGACGTCGCGGCGGAGGGTGCGGTCTGGTACGCGCGCAGGACCGCCGGCGGCACGTTCGCCGCGGTTCACGTCCCGGGGAAGACCACCGACACCGGCATCCGCGCCCGCTGGTTCGACTTCACGGGCGGCGAACCGCGCCTCGACGTGAAGCCCGTCGGAAGCGACCCGACCGAGGTCGTCTTGGGCGAGGTCGCCCGGCTGCGCGGCGGCCGCGACGACGTGGTCGTGACGGTGGTCGTGCCCGAGCAGTACCGGAAGCGCTCACTGCTCGCGGCCGCCCAGCGCGCGCAGTTCCGCCTCAAGCTCCGGCTGCTCACCGAGCCCGGCGCCGTCGTCGCCGACGTTCCCGCGGTCACGTCCGAGCGCCGGCCCGAGGGCCGGGTGCCCGACCGCCTGATCGTGCGCGTCCTCGCGGGCGAGCCGGACGCGCGCACGCGGCGCGCGGTCGAGTACGCACAGGGCCTCGCCGGCGTCGACGAGCTGCGCGGCCTGCACTTCGGCGAGCGCGACTGGGACGAGGCCGAGCTCGGGATCCCGGTGGACGACGCGCCGCTCCCGGGTCGCCTCGGGGACGCGATCCTCACCGAGGTCAGGAAGCTCACCGCCGATCCGGCGACGGCCGTCAACGTCGTCCTGCCGGAACGGATCGACACCGGCCTCCGTCGCCTGCGCGGCCCGCGGGCGATCGCGATCAAGCGCTGCCTGCTCTTCGAGCCCCACGTCATCCTGAGCAGCGTCCCCACCCGGGAGTAGAGCGGCGACCCCGGGGGGTCGACGCTCTAGAGTCCCCCGGTGCCCCGGCGCCGGCGTCAGAGCCAAGCCCTCGAGCGTGTGCTCGGCGCGCCCGCCCTCTTCGCCACCGCCTACGGCAACGTCGGATCGTCGATCTACTACGCGCTCGGGCTCACGGCCGGGATCGCGCTCGGCCTCACCCCGATCGTCTTCATCATCAGCGGCCTGATCTTCGCGGCCACCGCGGCGACGTACGCCGAGGGCACCGTCCGCTATCCGGAGGCCGGCGGGTCGGCGAGCTTCGCGCGGCACGCGTTCAACGAGCTCGTCTCCTTCGGCGCGGCGTGGGCCCAGATGCTCAACTACGTGATCACCGTCGCGATCTCGGTGATCTTCGTGCCGCACTACCTCTCGATCTTCTGGGAGCCGCTGCGGACGAACCCGTGGGACATCGTCGTCGGGATCGCCTTCACGTGGCTGCTCGTCGGGCTCAACGTCGTCGGCATCCAGGAGGCCGCGCGGCTGAACATCGCGCTCGCGGTGATCGACTTTGCGACGCAGCTGGTGCTCGTGGCACTCGGCTTCTTCCTGATCTTCCACCCGCACGTCCTGTGGAGCAACGTGCACTGGGGCGTCGCGCCGACGTGGAGCGCGTTCCTGCTCGCGATCCCGGTGGCGATGATCGCCTACACGGGCATCGAGACCGTGTCGAACCTCGCCGAGGAGGCAAGGGATCCCGTGCGCTCGATCCCGCGCGCGATCTCCTGGGTCGCGATCGCCGTCTTCGCGATCTACTTCACGCTGCCGTGGATCGCGCTCTCCGCAATGCCGGTCCTGCGGGAGAGCGGACAGTACGTGACGCGCCTCGGCCAGGATCCTCCGCTGGGGTTCAAGAACGACCCCGTGCTCGGCCTCGTCGAGAACCTCGGGCTCCACGGGGCGACGCTCTCGGTCGCGAAGATCTACGTCGGCGTCCTCGCGGCGACGATCCTCTTCATCGCGACGAACGCCGGCGTGATCGGCGCGTCGCGCATCACGTATTCGATGGCGAGCTACCGGCAGCTCCCGGCGGTGTTCCGCCGGCTGCACCCGAAGCTGAAGACGCCGTGGCTGGCGCTGGTCGTGTTCGCGGGGATCGGGCCGACGATGTTCCTGCTCTCGGGCCAGGTCGACTTCCTGGGCCGGATGTACGCGTTCGGCGCGATGCTGTCGTTCACGATCGCCCACCTGGCGGTGACCGCGCTCCGCGTCCGCCGGCCCGGGGAGGAGCTCGAATGGCGTGCGCGACCGAACGTCACGATCCGCGGGATCAGCTGGCCGCTGTTCGCGATCGTCGGCGCGATCGGCACCGGAATCGCGTGGATCGTCGTCGTGCTCAAGGACGCGCCGACCCGCTACGCCGGCCTGGGCTGGCTCGCGGCGGGGCTCGTCTTTTACGTGCTCTACCGGCGCCGGCTGGGGCTGCCCCTGCAGTCCACGACCCGCGCCCCCGTGCCGCTCGGGCCGGCGCTCGCGCTCGAGTACCGGTCGATCCTCGTGCCGATCGTCGCCGGGGAGGAGTCGCGCGAGGCGGTGGAGGTGGCGGCGCGGCTCGCGACGGAGCGGGCGGGGCGGATCGTGCTCCTGCGCGTGATCGTCGTCCCGCTCGAGCTGCCGCTCGACGCCGACCTCACCGAGCAGGTCGACGACGCCTACGACCTGCTCGACATCGCGCAGGCGGTGGCCGAGCCCTACGGCGTGCGCGTCGTCGAGCGCATCGTCCGTGCGCGGCACGCGGGGCACGCGATCGTGGACGAGGCCGACCGGCGCGGTACGGAGATCGTCGTCCTCGGCGCGCGCCGCGGAAACTACAAGGCCATCTTCGGGAGTACCGTGGAGTACGTGTTGAAGCACGCCCCCTGCCGCGTGATGGTCGCCGCCGGACGGAAGGCCGCGTAGTGCCCATGTACCGGGCGCTCGTCCGCGTGATCGCGGTCGTGATGATCGTCATGGGGCTCGCGATGCTGTCGCTGACGCTCCGGCACGGCTTCGGGGTCGGCGTGATCCTCGGCCTGCTCTTCATCGGCGCGGGCGCCGGGCGGCTGTTCATGCTCCGCAGGCGGGCCGCCTAGTGGCCAGGAAGCTCCCCGGCCTGAAGCGCGAGCTCGACGCGCGGGCGCTCTACTCCGTCGCCTACGGCGAGATCGCCTCGTCGATCTACTTCGCGCTCGGCGTCGTGGCCGCGCGCGCGCTCGGATTCACGCCGCTCGTGCTCCTCGGCGTCGGACTGCTCTTCCTCGTCGTCTCGCTCTCCTATGCCGAAGGCACTGCTGCCCTGCCCGAGACGGGCGGTGCCGCGACCTTCGTCCGGCGGGCGGTGAATGACCTCGCGGGGTTCCTCACCGGCTGGGCGCTGTTCCTCGACTACCTGATCGTGATCTCGCTCTCCGCGCTCTTCCTGCCGCACTACCTCTCGGGTGCGCTACAGGTCCCGGCGCTCGACCGGAATCCCTGGGACGTCGTCGTCGGCGTCTGCGTCGTCCTGATCGTCGCGCTGGTCCGGGCAGTGCGGCGGCCCTCGCTCTACGGCGTCGGGATCGTCGTGCCGGCGCTCGACCTGCTGACGCAGCTCCTGCTCGTCGTGCTCGGCTTCGCGTACCTCGTCACCCCGCACGCGCTCACGCAGGGGACGTCGCTGGGCACGGATCCGAGCTGGCACGCGATCGCGTTCGCGCTCCCGCTCGCGATGCTCGCGTTCACCGGCCTCGAGACCGTTGCAAATCTCGCCGAGGAGGCGCGGCAGCCGGGCGTCGACCTGCCCCGGTCGGTCTTCGGCGCGATCGCGACCGTCGTGACGATCTACGTCGCGATCGCCGTCGTCGCGTTCTCCGCCTTCCCGGGCCCGAAGACCGAGCTCGGCACGACGTGGATCCGCGCGCCGCTGCTCGGGGTGGCGGACCGGCTGCGGGGCGAGCTGCCGGGAGTGGTCGGCGACTCGCTGCGCTTCTACGTCGGGGTCACGGGCGCCCTGATCCTGCTCGCGGCCGTGACGACCTCGATCTCCGGCTTCACGCGTCTCGCCTACTCGCTCGGCGAGCACGGTCAGCTGCCCAGGAGCTTCGGGCGTCTCAGCCGGCGCGCGCACGTCTCGCCGCAGGCGATCTTCGCGGCGGCGCTCCTCTCGTCGGGGATCGTGATCGGGACGTCGTTCGTGAGCGACGACGTCGCGTTCCTCGCGTCGTTGTTCTCGTTCGGGGTGCTGCTCGCGTTCACCGCGGCCCAGCTGGCGGTGATCAAGCTGCGCATCGACGAGCCCGCCCTCGCGCGCCCGTACCGCGCCCCGTTCAACGTCCGCATCCGCGGAGCCGTCATCCCGCTTCCCGCCGTGGTCGGCTCGATCGCGACGTTCGCGATCTTCGTGATCGCCCTCGCGACCCATCCCGCCGCGCGCTACGCCGGCCCCGTCTGGCTTGCGTGCGGGCTCGTCGTGTACGTCGCCGTGCGGCGCTCACGCGGCAAGGGGCTGATGGAGAAGGTGACCGCGCCGGACGAGCAGCCCGTGACGTCCGCCGTCACGTTCAAGCGCATCCTGGTGCCGATGAAGCTCGGGATCATCGGGGAGGAGATGCTCGCCACGGCGATCAAGCTCGCCAGCGAGCACGGGGCGGAGGTCCAGGCGCTGCACGTGATCCGCGTGCCCCTCGAGGAGGAGCTCTATTGCGAGCTGATCGACGAGGAGGAGCGCGCGGAGGCGGCGCTGGCCGAGGCGAAGCTCCTCGGCGCCGACCACGGCGTCACCGTCGAGGGCGCCACGGTCCGCGCGCGGGCGATCGGCGCGGCCATCTGCGAGCGCGCCCTCGAGATCGACGCCGACCTCGTCGTCCTCGGCTCGGCGCCCCGCTGGCGGCGCCAGTCCCGGTTCTTCTCGCCGACCGTCGACTACGTCCTCCGCCGCGCACCCTGCGAGGTCCTGATCGTCGCGTTCCCACAGTCCGTCCTGGACGAGGAACTCGCTGCCACCTAGAGAAACTCGCTGCCACCTAACGGAGAGGAGTACATTCCGCCGCTGTGAAGGCACTCGTGATCGGATCCGGGCGCGTCGGCTCGGCCGTTGCGCTGCAACTCGGCGGCTCCGGCTGGGACGTCACAGTGCTCGACGAGAACGAGGACGCACTCGGCCGGCTCGGCGACTCCTGGACGGGCGGCTTCGTCGTCGGGCACGGCATGGATCTCAAGCTCCTGCGCGAGGCGGGGATCGAAGATGCGGATGCCGTCGTGGTCACGACCGACGGCGACAATACGAATCTCGTGATCGCGCAGGCCGCGCAGAAGATGTTCGAGGTGCCGACGGTGATCGTGCGGGTCCTCGACCCTGCGCGCGCACAGTTCTACGCCACCCGCGGGCTACGCATCGTGTGCCCGACCGCGTCGGCGATCGAAACGCTCGTCGGCGCGGTCCGCGCCACGGAGCCTCGTTAGATGTACGTCCTGATCGCAGGCGGCGGCAAGGTCGGCACGAACCTCACGCGGTCGCTGCTCGCAACCGGGCACGAGGTGACGATGATCGAGCAGCGGCCGTACCGCTTCCAGATGCTCGAGGCGGAGTTCGAGCACCAGGTGCTGCGCGGCGATGCGACCGAGCTGTTCGTGCTCGAGCGCGCCGGGATCAAGCGTCCGCCCGACCTGCTCGTCGCCGCGACCGGTGACGACGAGGACAACATCATCATCGGCCAGCTCGCGCGCGACCGCTACGGCGTCGAGCGTGTGATCGCGCGCATCAACGATCCCCGCAACCAGCCCTACTTCGACCTGCTCGGCGTCTCGCCGACCGTCTCGGCGACGGGCGCGATCATGGGGTTGATCGAGCACGAGGTGCCGGACCACGGGCTGATCCACCTCCTCGAGCTGCGCAAGGAGAACCTCGAGATCGTCGAGCTGACGATCGACGACCACGCGGCCGCCAAGGGGAAGCGCGTCGGCGCGCTGAAGCTGCCTGACGGCGCGCGCATCATCTCGGTCGTCCACAACGGCACCGCCGAGATCCCGGACGACCAGACCCAGCTGCACGGCGGCGACCAGGTCCTGGCGATCCTCGAGCCGGGGAAGGAGGACGAGCTGCGCCGCGTCCTGCTCAGGGGCTGATCACCTGACGGGCGCTAACCTGCCCGCGTGCGCCGTCCAGCGCCGCCCATCCTCCTGGCGTGGTTTGCGACCCTTGCGGGTCTGATCTCCATCGTCTCGGCGCTGACGCCCGAGATGGCGAACCGGCTCGATCTCGTGCAGGGCGTCCTGCCGCCCGGCGTCCCGGGAGCGGCCCGCACGATCGTGCTCGCGCTCGGTCTCGGGATGATCTGGTTCGCGCGCGGGCTCGCACGGCGCAAACGCCGCGCCTGGTGGCTGGCGGTCGCCGTCGTCTCCGCCTCGGCGCTCGCCCATCTCGCGAAGGGGCTCGACTTCGAGGAAGCCGCCGCGCACCTGATCCTCCTGGTCGCGCTCTTCCGTACCCGCCGCTCCTTCGTCGCGCCGGGCGACCCGACCACGGTCGTGCCGCTGCTCCAGGTCGGCGCCGCCCTCGCGGTGGTGATTCCGCTGCTCGTCCTCCTCGCCTACGAGACCGATGACGTGTCCCGGCGCGTCGAGCTCGCGTTCTTGCTCGTGATCGGCGCGCTCGCCGTGCGCGCGCTCTGGCTGTGGCTGCGGCCGCACCCCGAGATGGCCCCGGGCCACGGCGATCACGCGCGGGCGGCCGAGCTCGTGCAGGCGCACGGAGCAGACAGCCTCGCCTACTTCGCCCTGCGGCGCGACAAGTGCTACTTCTTCTCCCCGAGCGGCAAGTCGTTTCTCGCCTACCGCGTGCTCGGCGGCACCGCGCTCGTCGCGGGCGACCCGATCGGCGACGCGGCCGAGCGGCGCGAGCTCGTCGGGGAGTTCCTCCGCGTCGCGCACACGAAGGGCTGGCGCGTCGCCGTGGCCGGGGTGGCGGCGGACGCGCTGGAAGACTACTCCGCGTTCGGCCTCAAGTCGCTGTATCTCGGCGACGAGGCGGTGATCCGGCCGAGCGAGTTCTCGCTCGAGGGACGCGCGATCCGGAAGGTGCGCCAGTCGGTCTCCCGTCTGCAGAAGAGCGGGTACGAGGTGCGGTTGCTCTCGACGGTGGACGCCGATGCGGCGCTGAAGCGCGAGCTACGCGCCGTCTCGGAGGAGTGGCGCGGCAACTGGCCAGAGCGCGGCTTCACGATGGCGATGGACGCGTTGTTCCTCTACCCCGACACCGTGCTCGCGGTCGCGGTCGCACCCGACCGCTCGGTCGGAGGCTTCCTGCAGCTCGTGCCGTCGCCCGCGAGCGAGGGCTACTCGCTCGCGTCGATGCGCCGGCGCAAGGACACGCCGAACGGGCTGATGGAGTTTCTGATCACCGAGGCCGTCGCCTGGGCGCGCGCGCACGCCGTCACGGAGGTGTCGCTCAACTTCGCGGTGTTCGCCGACTTCATACGCGCCGAGGACGGCGCGAGCCGGACGACGCGCGCCGTGCGCTGGGCGCTCCTGAAGGCGGACAGGCTCTTCCAGATCGAGCGGTTGCACAGCTTCAACCGCAAGTTCTTCCCGCGCTGGCGGCGGCGGTATTTCTGCTTCGAGCGCTGGAGCGACCTGCCGCTCGCGGGTCTCGCCTACCTACAGGCCGAGTCGCTGCTCACGCCGCCCGGCCCCTGGGTGAAGACGCCCGATCTCACGGCACGATGAAGCGGCTCGCGCCGCTGGCGCTCGTCGTGGCGCTGCTTCCCGCCGCCGCCGCGGGCGCGGCGGCGAGCAGCGACTGGCCGCTCTTCGGCTACGACGCGGCACGTCACAACGCGTCGCCGGACACGCGGCTGACGGCGGCGAACGTCGGCAAGCTGCAGCGGCGGCAGATCGCGCTCGACGGCACGGTCGACTCGTCGCCGATCGCCGTCGGCGGTCGCATCGTCGTGACCACGACGTATGGGCGCACAGAGGCGCTCGACCCCGGGAGCGGGAAGGTGCTGTGGCGCTTCACGCCGCCTTCGTACGGCGGGGTCGCCGGCTCCGCGCGCATCACGAACTCGACTCCCGCGGCATCGACCGACCGCACGGCTGTCTACGCGGCGGCACCGGACGGCCGGATCCGGAAGCTCCGGCTCTCCGACGGCAAGGTGCTGTGGACGACCGCGATCACGCGCGACCCGACGCACGAGAAGATGACGTCGTCGTTGAACGTCGCGCGCGGGCTCGTGATCGCGGCGACCGGCGGCTACATCGGCGACGCGCCGCCCTACCAGGGACACGTCGTGACGATGGAGGAGCGCAACGGCCGCATCGTCCACGTCTGGAACTCGCTCTGCTCCGACCGGCACGCCGTGATCGTTCCGAGCACGTGCACCTCGAGCGACTCGGCGATCTGGTCGCGGAACGGTGCCGCGGTCGATCCCGCGAACGGCACGCTCGTCGTGGCGACCGGCAACGCGCCCTGGAATGGCCGGACCGACTGGGGCGACAGCACGCTCGTCCTCTCGCCCGATGCCTCGCGGCTGCTGCGGCACTGGACGCCCACGAACCAGGCGGAGCTCAACACCTCGGACGCCGACCTGGGCTCGACGAGCCCGGGACTCCTCCCCGGCGGCTACGGCGTGCAGGGCGGCAAGGACGGCAAGCTGCGGCTGCTGCAGCTCCATCGCCTGGCGGGGGTGAACACGCGCACCGGCGGCGAGCTGCAGACCGTCTCGACGCCGGGCTCCGCGGCGCTCTTCAGCGTCCCCGCGATCTGGAAGGGCAAGTGGGTCTTCGTCGCGAGCGGCGGCGGCACCGAGGCGTGGCTGTTCCGCGGCGCGCGCCTGCACGCCGTCTGGTCGAACCGGACCGGAGGCACGTCGCCCGTGATCGCGGGCAACCTGCTCTACGTCGCGGGCAGCGACGGCGTGCACGTCTACGTGCCGACGAGTGGCAGGCAGGTCGCGTTGCTACCGTCCGGCGCGGTGCACTGGCAGAGCCCGATCGTGAGCGGCGGACGCGTCGTCCTGGCGGAGGGGAACGCCAACGACCATTCCACCACCGGCGTCTTGAATATCTATCGATGAGAGCGCTCGCCATCGCGCTCGCTGCGACCGGGCTCTTCGCGACCTCCGCCGCCTCGCGCACCCAGGCGCTGCACCTCGTGCCCGTCGCGAAGTTCTCGGCTCCCGTCTACGCGACCTCGGCCCCGGGAGACGCCGGGAAGCTGTACGTCGTCGAGCAGGCGGGCCGCATCATGGTCCTGCAGAACGGAGCGACGCGCCCGACGCCGTTCCTCGACATCCGCCCGCTCGTGAAGAGCGGCGGCGAGCAAGGCTTGCTGTCGGTGGCGTTCGATCCCGCATATGCCACAAACCACTTGTTCTACGTCGACTACACCGACGTGAACGGCGACACGCGCGTCGTGCGGTACCGCTCGAACGGGTCGACCGCAATCCCGGGCTCTGCGAGGCAGCTGCTGTTCGTCAAGGACTTCGCCGGCAATCACAACGGCGGCCAGCTGCAGTTCGGCCCGGACAAGCTCCTCTACTGGGGGAACGGCGACGGCGGGGGCGCCGGCGACCCGCAGCACAACGGGCAGAGTCTCGCGCGGCCGTTCGCGAAGATCATGCGCCTCAATGTCCGTGCGGCGAAGCCGTTCTGGCGCCTGGTCGCGTACGGCTTGCGCAACCCATGGCGCTTCTCGTTCGACCGGGCGAACGGCGATCTCTATATCGGCGACGTCGGCCAGGGCGACTGGGAGGAGATCGACTACGTCCGGCACGGCTCGTCCGGGCTCCTCAACTTCGGCTGGAACCGATTCGAAGGCCGGCACGCGTACGACTCGTCCACGCCGCTGCTCGGACGCGGGCCGTACCGTCCGCCGATCGTGGAGTACGACCACGGGCAGGGTTGCTCGGTCACGGGCGGCTACGTCTACCGCGGCAAGGCGGTCCCTGCGGCTGCCGGACGGTACTTCTACGGCGACTACTGCTCAGGGACCGTCTGGAGCCTGAAGGTCGCCGGCGGGAAGGCGCGCGGCGTGCGCCGGGAGCCGTTCAAGGTCGCAGGCCTGTCGTCGTTTGCCGAGGACGGCAACGGCGAGCTCTATCTGCTGTCGCTCAACGGCGACCTCTCGCGGCTCGGCGGCTAACCGGTTCGGCGCTTCCTCACGTTCGGCCCCTGGGCGCCCAGCGCGGCGTACGCCAGCGCCTGCAGCGATTCGTTGAGGTTGTGCAGCTCGTGCGCGATCACGGCCAGGTCCTCGCGCCGCTCCTCGCGCGCGTTGATCCTCGCGAGCTCCTGTGCGATCCGGTCGAGCCGCTCGAGCAGAGCCTCGAGCTGGCGGTCGGTCAGCTTCCCGTGCTCCACCGTCGTAGCTTAAGCGTCAGCCCGGCGAGGACGCCGATCGCGTCGATGCCGACGTCGAGCGGCGATCCGTGGCGCCCGCGCACGAACAGCTGGTGCACCTCGTCGGTGCACGCGTACGCGACGGCCAGCGCGAAGGCCCAGGCGTACGAGCCGGTCGCGCGCACGAGCAGCAGCGCGAGGATCGCGTACTCGGCCATGTGCGCGAGCTTGCGCAGGACGTAGTCCCAGCCGCCGAGGCCGGAATTGAGCGAGGGGATCGACGACAACGTGAAGATCACGCCCGCCCATACGAGCACCGGCAGCCAGCGGGAAGCCATTCGGGCGCCATGGTAGGTTGCGGGGCGAAAGGGCGCACGGCGAGGGAACCCGGTGCGAGTCCGGGACGGTCCCGCCGCTGTAAGAGGAGATGCCCGTCGCCACCACGCCACTGGCGCGAGCCGGGAAGGCGGCGACGGGGGAGCCTCGAGTCAGAAGACCTGCCGGTCGCCCCCATACACCGGACCCCTCGCGGAAGGAGGATTCGTGCTTCTCCATCTCAAGGCTGTACGCCTCGTGCTCGTGCTGGTCGTGCTGCTCGTCGTCCCCGCGACGGCCCTCGCGGCGACCGTCAAGGTGCGCGTCGAAGGCAAGTCGCAGACCCTCTTCGGCCCGACCGAGATCACCGTCACCGCCTCGAACGCGCTCGACGCGCTCGAGCAGGCGTCGATCCTCGGCGAGCTGTACTACCACGTCACGCAGTCGAGCTTCGGCCCGTTCGTCGACCAGGTCGGCCGCTACGGCGGCTCCGGCTCCAGCGGCTGGGTGTTCAAGGTGAACGACCTCTCGCCGCCCGTCGGCGCGGACAAGGTGACGCTGCAGGACGGCGACCGGGTCCTCTGGTACTTCGCCGACTTCGGTCCGACCGGCGGCCCACCCACCCTGACCGTCAAGGCGGGCGCAAAGGGTTGCTACACGGCCGGCGCGTTCGACGACAACGCCAAGGCCGCGACCGTGACCGGCCTCACGTGGCACGTCGGCTCGAAGAAGACCGCGCCGGGATCGATCGGCACCGCGTACTGCCCCGGGAAGCACACGGGCCTGCTCGTGCGCGCGACGGCGACCGGCGCCGTCCGCTCCAACGCCGTGAAGTGAGAAGGCTCGTCCTCCTGCTGCTCGCGCTCGTCCTCGCCGGCTGCGGGGCGGGCGCGCGCGGGCACGGGACGGCGACACTGTGGGTGACGCGCGACCGCGGCGCGCAGGTCCTCTTCGCCGGCACCGTTCCTTCGGGCGACAACGGCATTCGCACCGTCGAGCGCGAGCTGAAGATCACGACCCGCTACGGCGGCCGCTACCTGCAATCGGTCGACGGCATCGCGGGGTCGCTGACGGCCCAACGCGACTGGTTCTACTTCGTGAACGGCGTGGAGGGAGAGGTGAGCGCTGCGGACGTCAGGCTGCGACCGGGCGACATCCTCTGGTGGGACTTCCGCCACTGGACGCCGCTCACGATGCACATCGCTGTCGTCCTCGGCGCGTACCCGGAGCCGTTCCTCCGCGGCCTGCCGGGCAAGACGAACGTCCTCGGGGCGGATCGGCGCCTGGCCGCGCGGATCGCCGCGGAGGTGCACGGCGTCGTGAACGGAAAGGCTCCGCCGCGCAACTTCGTCGTCATCGGCGGCCGGCTGCCGGCCGACACCGCGCGCATCCGCCGCTTCCGGCGCGGCGCGCTCCTCGAGCTCGGCGCACGCGCGGCGCGGAGGCTGGCCGCCGACCCGGCGGCACTCCGCTACCGCTTCGGGAACGTCCAGTGAGCCCCGCGCCGGCAGCCGCGCTGCTCGCAGCCCTTGCCGTCGCC
>JABFWJ010000084.1 GCA_013362295.1 Thermoleophilia bacterium | reverse complement strand
TAGCCGCCCGCCCCTCATTCGAGGGAATGTGAGGCCGCGTCACCCTTCGAGGGGAGTGACCACACCATTTTCGTGCATAGGTTCCGACCGTTCGGGCGTATCCCTGCGGCCTTTTGGACGCCCGAGGCAAGTGTTTCTGCGGCACGCGCTGCGGCGCGAAAAGGAGAGTGCAGGAGTCAATTGAACGAACGCGGGGCCAGCACGGAGCGGAACAGCGCTCTGTGGGGGACCGGCGGTCGGGGCGGTGACCGTTCGAGCGTGCTCTGGGGCAAGGGCGGTCGTGGCATCGTCGTCACAGTCCTGGCGCTGGCGTTGATGGCGCCGGTCGCCGCGACGGCGGACCCGGGCAAGAACGCCTCGACCCCGATCGCGAACAACTTCATCGCGCCCAGCCTCTTGAACGCGAAGGGGAAGGTTGACGTCATCGTCCAGAGCGCCGGCGGCGTCACGGACGCCAACGCGAAGATGACCGGTCTCGGTGTCTTCCAGAAGGACATCAAGCAGCTGGCGCTGATCGGGGCGGTCGAGGCGACCGTTCCGGCCTCGCAGATCACGAAGCTCCAGGGCGTCCCCGGCATCACCGTCACGCCTGACGCTTCGGTGAAAGTGTCCGCCACGTCGTCCACTCAGCTGTGGCCGTGGGACTCGGGCAACGCCCTGCTCTGGAACGGCGACACGACCTACTACAGCAAGTCCACCCCGACGATCGCGGTCGTCGACTCGGGCATCCAGAACCGGGCCGACTTCGGCAGCCGCCTGCTCGCGAGCGTCAACTTGTCGACGATTCCGGGCAACGACTCGATGGACGACCAGCGCGGTCACGGCACGTTCGTGGCCGGCATCGCCGCGGGCGCCGCTTCGGATCTGGCCGGTGCTGCTCCGACCGCTCCGCTCGTCTCGATCAAGGTGATCGATGCGAACGGTCAGGCGAAGACGTCGGACATCATCACCGCCTGCCAGTGGATCCTCGACAACAAGGCGAAGTACAACATCCGCGTCGCCAACTTCTCGCTCCACTCGAGCTACGCCACGAACTTCTATCGTGACCCGCTCGATCAGGCCGTCGAGAAGCTCTGGTTCAGCGGCGTGACCGTCGTCGCGGCGGCGGGCAACTACGGCACGGCGGCCGGGCCGTCGGGCGTGCGGTACTCGCCCGGCAACGACCCGTTCGTGATCACCGTGGGCGCGGTCGACCTCGGCAGCTCCTTCTGGTCGTTCGACGACACGGTGCCGTCCTGGTCGGCCTATGGCTACACGAACGACGGCTTCTACAAGCCGGAGGTCGCGGCGCCGGGTCGGTACATGGTCGGCCCGATCGCCCCGGGCTCAGCGATCACCACGCTGAAGCCGGCGAACATGGTCGGCACCGACCGCATCCAGCTGTCGGGCACGTCCTTCTCGACTCCCGTCGTGTCGGGCACCGTCGCGCAGATGCTCGCGCGGCATCCGAACTGGACGCCGGATCAGGTCAAGGGCGCGCTCATGCGGACGGCCCGCCGGGTGCTCTCCAACCCGAGAGCAGCCGGCCTGGGCGAGAGCACGGCGAGCCGAGCGGTCGTCTCGGCCTCGACGCCGAACCCGAACCTCGGCCTCGAACGGTTCGTCTCGACGCCGGCGGGCGCCACGCTGCCCGCGTTCGACTCGGCGGGCTGGGCGGGCGCGGCGAAGTCGAGCATGTCCTGGAACTCGATGTCCTGGGCTGATCAGTCCTGGAGCGACATGAGCTGGGCGGATCAGTCCTGGGCGAGCATGTCCTGGGCTGACCAGTCCTGGAGCGACATGTCGTGGGCTGACATGTCCTGGGCAGACATGTCCTGGGCCGACTCGGCGCAGGAGGACGCGGCCGAAGGTGACTCCGCGTCCGGCGGCGACGGCGTCCCGGCCACGGCGGCGGACGTCGCGGCCGCCCAGACGGATCCGGACCTCGCTGTCCCGGATGTCGTCCCGGCCCCGGCGTCGCTCCTGCCGTAAGGCACTCCCAGCGCACGACCACGAGGGCCCGCGCGAGCGGGCCTTCGTCGTTTCCGCCCTTGCCCGCGACGTCACTCGTTCGAGGGAACTTGCAGGCGCGTCACCCTTCGGGGGGAGGGAGGCCACACGTTCTGCGCATAGGTTCCGACCCGTTCGGGCGTATTCCCTGCGGCACTTGGGGCGCCCGGTGGATTGTTTTCTGCGGCACGCGCTGCGGCGCGAAAAGGAGAGTGAATGTCTCAGTTGAACGAACGCGGGGCCAACTCGGAGCGGAACAGCGCTCTGTGGGGGACCGGCGGTCGGGGCGGTGACCGTTCCAGCGTCCTCTGGGGCAAGGGCGGTCGCGGCGTTGTTGTTGCGATGATGGCGCTCGCACTCGCGGCGCCGATTGCTGCGACTGCAGATCCGGGCAAGAAGAACGCGGCCCCGGTCGCGTCGAACTTCATCGCCCCGAGCCTTCTGACC
Organism: Thermoleophilia bacterium; assembly: GCA_013362295.1. Classification (GTDB taxonomy): domain Bacteria; phylum Actinomycetota; class Thermoleophilia; order Gaiellales; family Gaiellaceae; genus PALSA-600. Next base: position 5,446 of record JABFWJ010000084.1, on the reverse strand, counting down.
GCGAACGGCAAGGTCGACATCATCATCCAGAGCACCGGTGGTCTGGCTGATGCCAACGCGAAGATGACCGGTCTCGGCGTCTTCCAGAAGGACATCAAGCAGCTGGGCCTGATCGGCGCGGTCGAGGCGACCGTTCCGGCGGCTCAGATCAAGAAGCTGCAGGGTGTTCCGGGCATCACGGTGACCCCGGACGCTTCGGTGCAGGTGTCGGGCACCTCGTCCAGCCAGCTGTGGCCGTACGAATCCGGCAACAGCGCGCTCTGGGCGGGAGACACAGCCCTGTACAGCAAGTCGACGCCGGCGATTGCGATCGTCGACTCGGGCATCCAGAACCGGTCCGACTTCGGCAACCGGCTGCTCGCGAGCGTCAATCTGTCCACGATCGCCGGCAACAGCTCCACCGACGACCAGCGCGGTCACGGCACGTTCGTGGCCGGCATCGCGGCGGGTGCTGCGTCGGATCTGACCGGTGCTGCCCCGACGGCTCCGCTGGTCTCGATCAAGGTCATCGATCAGAACGGCCAGGCGAAGACGTCGGACATCGTCAACGCCTGCCAGTGGATCCTCGACAACAAGGCGAAGTACAACATCCGCGTCGCCAACTTCTCGCTCCACTCGAGCTACGGCACGAACTTCTACCGTGACCCGCTCGATCAGGCCGTCGAGAAGCTCTGGTTCAGCGGTGTGACCGTCGTCGCTGCGGCCGGCAACTACGGCGTCGCGACGGGCCCGTCCGGGGTGCACTACTCGCCCGGCAACGACCCGTTCGTGATCACCGTCGGCGCTGTCGACCTCGGCAACTCGACGAGGAACAACGACGACACGGTTCCCACCTGGTCGGCCTACGGCTACACCTACGACGGCTTCTACAAGCCCGAGGTGGCGGCTCCCGGCCGGTACATGGTGGGCCCGATCGCACCCGGCTCGTCCATCACCACGCTGAAGGCCGCCAACATGATCGGCACCGACCGGATCCAGCTGTCCGGTACGTCGTTCGCGGCCCCGGTGGTCTCCGGAACGGTGGCGCAGATGCTTGCGCGCCATCCCGACTGGACGCCGGACCAGGTGAAGGGCGCCCTGATGCGGACGGCTCGCAAGGTGAGGTTGGATCCGGCAGCGGCCGGGCTCGGCGAGATCGTCGCCAGCCGGGCGGCCACGTCGCTCTACCAGCCGAACCCGAACCGGGGCCTGGAGAAGTTCCTGGTCACCCCGGCGGGCGCCTCGCTGCCCGCGTTCGACCAGATGAGCTGGGCGAGCTCGGCCAAGGCGAGCATGTCCTGGAACTCGATGTCCTGGGCTGATCAGTCCTGGAGCGACATGTCCTGGGCTGACCAGTCGTGGGCGAGCATGTCCTGGGCTGACCAGTCCTGGAGCGATATGTCCTGGGCCGATATGTCCTGGGCCGATCTCTCCACGGCCGATATGTCCTCGGAGGACGCGGCTGAAGGAGACGCCTCGCTCGGGACCGACGGGTACGTCGCGACCCCGACCGAGGTGGCGGACGCTGCGATCGATCCGGACCTCGCGGTCCCGGTCGACCCGAGCGTCACGCCGGCCACCACGACCACGGCCACGGTGGCGGCTCCCACGTCGCTCGTGCCGTAGCACGAACCTGCATGACGGATGGATCGAGGGCCCGCGCGAGCGGGCCCTCGGCCTGTCCGGGCATCCCCCCAACGGGGGAACTCGTCCGGGTTCCCCAAATGGGGGATGAGAGGTTCCCCCTCGGAGCCGTAACTTCTTGTGTGCACGGACTGCGGCTACGCACTGCGGAAGAGGGGTTTGCTGGATGAACGCGATCCCGAGCGACGCCATGCTCGAGACCGAATCGAACGACGAGATGCCGGAGCGTGGCGGCCACGGGCTGCCGCTCTCGGCGACGATCTACGAGTTCGTGATCGCGGCCGCGGCGCTCTTCGCTGCGTTCCCGTTCATCCTCCGGCTCAGCACGCACACCGGGACGTGGGCGACCTTCGGCGTCCTCGCCGCCGGTGCGGCCGCGAGCCACACGTACACGGTCCGCACGGCCAAGGACACGTCGTTCCACACGTCGTGGGTCTTCCTGATCCCGGCCGCGATGCTGCTCCCGCCGGAGCTCGTCGCGCTCGTCGGCGTCGTGATGCACATCCCGGAGTGGCTGAAGGAGCGCTACGCCTGGTACATCCAGAGCTTCAACATCGCCAACTACACGCTCGGCAACCTCGCGACGTGGGGGGCGGCCAAGCTCCTGATCGACGCGAAGGGGCTGATCCCGGACGATCACCTCCGGTGGTCGGTCGCCGGGCTCGTCGCATGCGTCGTCGCAGTCGCGGCGAACCACGTCCTGCTGGCGCCGATGATGACGCTCGCGCGCGGCCACTCGCTGCGCCAGTCCGGCGTCTTCTCGTTCGAGAGCCTCTCGACGGACTTCATCCTCGCGACGCTCGGCCTCGCCGTCGCCGCCTTCTGGAGCCTCAACCCGTGGTTGATCCCCTTCGCGATCGCGCCGCTGCTCCTCATCCACCGCTCGCTCGCGATCCCGCAGCTGCAGGCCGAGGCGCGCGTCGACCCGAAGACCGGCCTCTACAACGCGCGCCACTTCGCCGTCGTCATGCAGGAGGAGCTCGGCCGCGCGCAGCGCTTCCAGCGGCCGCTGGCCCTGATCATGGCCGACCTCGACCTGCTGCGCGACATCAACAACACCTACGGGCACCTCGCCGGCGACGCTGTCCTGCGCGGCATCTCGGAGGTCTTCCGCCAGCAGCTGCGCCATTACGACGTGCCGGCGCGCTTCGGAGGTGAGGAGTTCTCGATCCTGCTCCCCGAGACGCCGCCCGACCAGGCATACGAGATCGCAGACCGGATCCGCCGGGCCGTCGCGGCACGCCTGTTCGAGGTCGAGACCTCGAGCGAGCCGATCCGCGCGACGATCTCGATGGGCATCGCCGGCTTCCCGCGCGACGGAAGTGACATGAACGAGCTGGTGCACCAGGCCGACCTCGCGGTCTACCGCGCGAAGCTGCAGGGCCGCAACCGCGTCCTCGACGCCTCGGACGAGCCGCTGCTCGCGCAGCCCGACAAGCGGGGCCCGCGCCTCGTCTCCCTGCCCACGGGTCAGAGCGAGCCGGTCCGCCCGCTGCCGGCGGCTGCCGAGATCGTCCCCGACGTGGAGCGCCGCCAGGCGGTCCGCCCGCACAACGTCCCGGCGCCGCGGTTCTTCTCGGTGCCCCGGCGTCTCGGGCTCCTCGTCGGCCTCGTCGGCATCCTCGGCACCGCCGCGGGCGTCGCAGCAGCCTTCTTCGGCCACTCGCAGGACATCATCGGGCTGATCACGATCATCGTGCTCGTCGGCCTCGGGCAGGTGCTCTCGCTCGAGGTGGAGGAGACCGGATCGATCTCGGTAAGCGCCGTCGGTGAGCTCGCCGCCGCCGCCATCATCGGCCCGCGTGCCGCGCTCGCCCTCGCGCTGACGATGTCGGCGATCGAGTGGAGCGCGCGGCGTGCGGTGTTCCACCAGCTGCTCTTCAACCTCGGCGCGCTCTCGCTGGCCTCGCTGGCGGCCGCCGCGATCTTCTCCGTGCACATCTCCGGCCCGATCGGCACCGCCATCTTCGTGGCCTCCGGGCTCGTGGCGGGCCTCGCGTACTTCGTCGTCAACATGGGTCTCGTCTCGCTCGCCGTGGGCGTCGAGGGCCGCGAGAGCCCGATGCGCGTCTTCCGCGAGCGGTTCGCGTGGCTGATGCCGCACTACGCCGTCTACGGCTTCATCGCGGCAGTCATCTACGAGGCCTACAACCCGATCGGCCCCTGGGCGATCGTGGTCTTCGCCCTGCCTCTCTTCCTGATGCGCAAGACGCAGGAGGCGTATCTGAAGCACACTCAGCGCTCCGCGCACAAGCTGCGCGAGGCGGCAGAGACGATCCAGACGCAGAACGTGTCCCTCGAGCAGGCGAACCGGCTGCTGAAAGAGCGGTCGACCGCGGCGATGGAGTCGCTCTCGGCGACGGTCGACGCACGCGACGCCTACACCGCCGGCCACTCGCGGCGCGTGCAGCAGCTCGCGCTCGCGATCGGCCGCGAGCTCGCTCTCTCGCACGCCGAGCTCGAGCTGCTGGGCCACGCCGCCCTGTTCCACGACATCGGCAAGCTCGGCATCCCCGACGCCATCCTGCTCAAGCCGTCCAGCCTCACCGACGCGGAGTGGGAGATCATGGCCAGCCACGCGGCCGAGGGCGCCTCGATCATCAACCGCCTCGGCTTCCTCAGCGACGCCGTGCCGGCGATCCGCCATCACCACGAGCGCTTCGACGGCCAGGGCTACCCCGACGGGCTCGGCGGAGAGGACATCCCGCTCGGCGCGCGGATCATCCATGTCGCGGACGCGTTCGACTCGATGCTCACGACCCGCGTGTACCGGCCGGCCCGCCCGGCGCACGAGGCGCTCGACGAGCTGCGCCGCATGTCCGGCACCCAGTTCTGCCCGCGCTGCGTCAGCGCGCTCGAGGCGATCGTCGCCACCGAGATCGGCGAGTTCGGCGCGACGCGCCAGCCCTCGCTGGTCGACTAGGGACCCGCGAACATCGTAGGGCTGGAATCTGGTTCGGCTTCGCCGAATCAGGTTCCGTGAGGAACACCGAACCTGATTCGCCGCAGGCGAACCAGATTCGAGCTTTTCGTACGGCGGCCTCGCCCGGGCGAGCGCCGCAGGGCTGGAATCTGGTTCGGCGTCGCCGAATCAGGTTCCGTGAGGAACTCCGAACCAGATTAGCCGCAGGCGAACCAGATTCGAGCATTTCGTACCGCGGCCTCGCCCGGGCGAGCACCGCAGGGCTGGACTCTGGTTCGGCTTCGCCGAATCGGAGTCCGTTAGCCTGCACTTGCAGTTTCTCTAGCTCGCTCTACCATTCTTGGTGTGCCGAAGCGGCAGCCCTACCGGGCGGTCACCCGCATCGATCCACAGGCGCTGGCGGAGTTCCAGGCCGGGATCAGGCGGCGGTACACGGACGAGCAGATCCTCGAGGCGCTGCGTGCGTCCGCCGAGCGGCTCGGACGCTCGCCGACGATGAAGGAGTTCGCGGGCGATCCGGGCGCGCGGATGCACCCGCAGACCGTGATCGAGCATTTCGGCACGTGGAATGCCGCCAAACGCGCGGCGGGCCTCCTGCCGCGGCGCTTCGCGACGCGTGAGGAGCTCGCCGACCAGCTGCGCCGGCTGGGGGACGAGCTCGGCCGGGTGCCGACGGCCCGCGACCTCGACGAGCGCCGCGGCACGATGCCGTCGAAGTCGCTCTACTGGCACACGTTCGGCTCGCTCTCCACGGCACTGCGGGAGGCAGGATTCGACGTGGCCGTGGGGGAGGAGCGCCTGGAGCGGGCGATCGCCCAGGGCGCGGCGCTCGCCCGCGAGCTCGGCCGGCTTCCGAAGTTCGGCGACTGGCAGGCTGCGCGGCGGGCCGACCCTTCGCTG
>JABFWJ010000091.1 GCA_013362295.1 Thermoleophilia bacterium | reverse complement strand
CCTGCGACGGCGTGCTGTGCGAACTCTGCTTCTAGGGGACCGCGTGGTGCTGTCTGGCCGTAGGTGGCGTGAGATGAGCTTGCGAGTGTTCCTCGTCTTCGGCTTGTGCGCGTTTGTGGTCGCAGTCGGCGGCGGCGCCACTGCCGCGTCCTTCGCGGCGCCGGCACCCCCGAGGTTGCGACCCGCGCCCGGTTGGACATCGATCAGATCACTGCTGATCAGTGTCAGCCCGAGGCGATCCGAGCCGGCCGCGTCTCAGGCCTCTGTCATAGCCGCAACCGCGGCTGATGCGGCACGGCTCAGTCCCTTTGCTCTGGTCGCTAGCTTGACGCGCCTGCGGCGAGGCGGAATCGTCGTGATGGCGACAACGATCGGTCGCCATCGGCCGAGTTTCCACTTCGCCCGCGCCCGGTTTCCGCTGCGCCTGTCGAGCTTGCGCGTCGACCACGGCTGGGAAACCAGCCCGCCGCGAACATTCAGCAGCGGCTTGGTGCGGTCACCGTCGGTGGCTGGGACCTCGACGTGCGCGTCTACTTCGCCACCCAGCACCCCGATCGCAAGCTCCTGGCGGAGGCGCAAGCCGAACTCGGTCGGCTGCGCCTCCCGTCGCCCTGAACGAGGGGCGTGTCGGTTTCACGCAAGACTCAGTGCTGTGGGGGCGGTGTGGCGACGACGTAGTCGAAGCGGATCGGTCCCGCCGGCCCGCTCAGCTTGACGAGGCGGAAGTGCCAGGTCGCTTGCGGCATCGGGCACCACTCCTCCTCCTGCGTGCAGACGTCGACCGCGCCGTGTTGCCGGCAGGAGAGTGAGGGGTCGTTGTGACTGGGCCAGCTCGTGACGCGTGCGCCGGCGAGGTTGGGGATGCGGGCGTCGACGACGGCGCGCACGCCGTGCGGCACGGTCAGCCGGTTGACGAGAATCACGCCGCTGCGCTCCCGAAAGGTGAACGCTCGCGTCGCGTGCCCCGAGCCGAGACGGAAGACGCGGCTCGTCTGGAACGGGCTCGCCGTCCGGTGTAGCCGACTGTTGCCGGCGGTCGTTTGCGTCGGCAGCAGCAGTGCTGCCACAGCTGCGGCGCAGCCAACAAGCGTCCGGTGGTGGCTCACGGATGAGATACGCGGCAGCGGGCCGAGCGGGTCCCGACGCCTCCGCACCAAGGGCGCCGGCCGCGGCTATCGCTGCTGGATCTTCGACCAGGCGGCGCCACCGTCGGTCGTCCTCCAGACGGTCGCGGAGCGTGGGCAGACCCGGAGCGCCTCGCCGGTGCGTGCGTCGCTGAAGACGACGTTAGTGGACGAGCAGCGGTCTCTTTGCGCCCATGCGACCGTCCGCCAAGTTGCGCCGCCGTCGGCGCTGCGGAGCGGCCGGCCGGTGCTGTTGGTGGCAAGCACGGCTGTCTCGTCGCTGGCAGGTGCGAGTCGGGCTGAGTTGACGAGCTGCGGCGTGTGGAGCGGCGTGAAGCTGAGGCCGCCGTCGGTCGAGCGGGCGGCGGCGGCCATCATCCCGGTCGGGCAGACGGCCCAGAGGGTGTGTGCCGAGGAAGGTTCGAGGTCGCCCCCGAGCCCTGGGAAGCACGGTCCCGGGCGTGTAGTGAACGTCCGGCCGCCGTCGCTCGAACGCGCGAGCAGGTCGTGGCGCTGATACTTCATCGCGCGCGGTGTGCCGAGCAGCCAAACGTTCCGGCCGTGCGCGGCGAGGTCGAGGACCGGCCCGTCCGGTGTGAAGGGGAGCCGCGACTCCGTCCAGCGCGTCGCCGAGGTTGACCCGCGTGCGAAGCGGTAGCGGCTGCAACGCTTGGGTGTGCAGCGCGCGACCACGGCATAGATGCGCCCAGCGGCGGTGGTGAACGCGGCCACGTCGGGTGAGGTGAGCTGCCGCCAGGTCGCGCCGCCGTCGTGCGTGCTCCAGAACTCGCCACGACCGAACGGCACCCAGACGAACCCGTTGCGTCGGTCGGCGAAGCGGATCGTCGGGTTCGTCCCCTCCGTTGGTATGCCGTGCGGCGCCGGCAGGCGGAGATAGCTGCGGCCGCCGTCGGCGGTGAGCTCGATCGCGTAGCAGCGGCCGGCCGGGCAAGGGACGCTCCCGAGCACGAGGAAGGTTCGATCGTCGAGTGGGCTCAACGAAACGGATACGAACCGTCGCGGCAGCGGACCGCCGACGCGGCGTGCGCCGCCGCAGCCGGCGACCGCGACCGCCAGGAGAACGCAGAAGGCCGCGCGCGTTACCGGCACCACGGGTAGCTCACCAGATCAGACAGTGGCCACGCCGGTTGATCACGCCCCTCGAGGGTGTCGTTTGCAAGGAGCGGCGGTTCACCGGGGGAGCCGGAGAAGTCGGTTGCCGCACCAGCGCCGGCCGAGGCCGGTGTACGGCGAGCGGCGTCGGGTGCGCCGTAGACATCATGTAAGCGCAGCCGTCGGGATGGCAGCGGATTCTCGCCGCCGAGTCCTTGCAGGCTGATCATTGGGCGCTAACAGGGGCGGCGTAGCGTCTGCCGGACATGCGCGCCTGTGACGAGGCAGGGGTCGGTGCCGTACTGGTAACGGGTGGATTCCGATGAGCGGTCGGGCGTGTTGAGTTGGCGTCGTCTTCTTGCTGGTTGCGTCATCGCTGGCGCTGTGTCGGTGACGGCCGTCGTCGCGTTGTCGCTTCGATCGGGTTCTGCTGATGGCGGCCGCACGCGGTTGCCGGCGTCGGCGATGGCGGCGCCCATCTCGCCGCTGCGGGTGCGGCACTTCGCCGGCAGCTTGGTGGTGAGCACGGCGGCGCGCGGGACGATTCGTTTGCGTGTTCCGGCGGCGGGGCGGCGGGACGAGTGGACGATCGAGGGCGCCGTCGTGGTCGGCGATGTGAACGGCGACGGGGTTCCCGACATCGCGGTCGCGGTCGATCACTTCAATCCGTCGGCGGCGGTCACGCGCGGCAGGTGCAATCCGCCGCCGCGGCAGCCGAAGCACGAGGACTTCGTGCAGGTGATCTTCGGCGGCTCGCTACCGGTGAGGATCGATCTCGCCCACGTGACCGTGCCTGGTTTTCGGATCAGCACGCGGCCGGGGACGAGCGGCTTGGGCAGCTCGCTCGCCGGGGTTGGCGATGTGAACGGAGACGGGCTGGCCGATCTGCTGATCGGTGCGCCCGGCGACGTCGACCAGCCGGGCCGCGCCTACGTGGTCTATGGCAAGGCTTCGACAAGCTCCGCGATGACGCCAAGGATCTGGGTGAGGGAACTCGACGTGACGTCCCGTTGCGCCGTCCTTCGTCCGGTTACGGCGCCCTCGCCCGGGAGGAGCGGAATGCCCTCCACGGCCACGGTCGCAACGGCGTGAGTCGTCGACGGGCCGCCGAGACCGATCTACGCTCGCTCAGCGCGCTTGGGTAGTCGGAGCAGCTTGAGGAGCCCGCCGATCAGGTATCCGTCTTGGGCCGGATGGCGGAGCATTTCGGCCTCGTGGTTGATCCTGTAGCGGTTGCGGCGGCCGTGGCGTTCTGATTCGACGATTCCAGCGTCGACGAGGTCGGCGAGGATCCGCTGCGCTGCGCGTTCGGTGATGCCGATTTCCTGCGCGACGTCGCGCAGACGGATGTTGGGGTTTCGGGCGATGCTGAGCAGCACCTGGGTGTGGTTGGTGACGAACTGCCAGCCGCGGGAAGACGCGCTACTTGACATTGGCGCTATACATTTCGTATATTGCGATTCACCCTTTTTCTAACGTAACTCTGAAGTCGTATTATCCGTTGCAGAAGGTAGCAGAGGCGGCGGGAGATGTGGTTCGGAGGAGACAACGGGTGAGGCGGGTGCAGGCGTCAATGCCAGCCCGGGAGGTGCAGTTGGCGCGGTCGGTATTCCGCGAGGTCAACGAGCGCATTCGCGCGCTCGCGGAGCGCTGGGGTGACGTCGAGGAACGCGACTTCCTCTGCGAGTGCGGCCGACGCGACTGCAGGGAGGCAGTGAGCCTCACGGTCGACGAGTACGACATCGTCCGCGCGGAAGGTGCCGGCCGGTTCCTCGTGGCGGCCCGTCACGCGGCCGAGCGCGCCGAGAACGTGATCGTCCGTAACGGTCGGTTCTGCGTCGTCCAACCGCGGTCGAAATCGTGAGGGATCGGGCGCCGACGCCCGGGCGTCGCGACGGATGTGAGTACCGCAAGGAAGGGGCGTGATCGCTCTGCCCCTCTACGAGATCCTGCTCCGCTTCCCGGATCGCGACGAGATGCGAATCACCGACCGCGACGGCTACGAGCTCGGAGCGACGTTTCGAATCGGACGACGCACGTTCATCGTCGTCGGTCGAGAGGACCCGACGGGTGCCGGCGCAGACGCACGGATCGTCGCGAAGCCCAGCCCCGGTAGTACAGGCGGCGTGTAACTTTTGTCGGTGTACGGCCGGGTAATTGGTCCCCGCCGATCTCGAAGCGCAGCTGGCAGCTGAGGTCTCACATCGGGCGCTTCAGCCTCTGGCCGGCGCTCCTGCGACCGTAACGCGACAGGTTCGCGATCGGATCGGTGTAGTCGTGCTAGCACGAACAGGATCAGCTTCGCCATCCCGGGACCGTCTCAGCGGTCGTAGTCGTCGTCGACGTGTTCGAGATCGATCGGGGCGTTGCGCACGGTGTGCCAGCTCTCCCAGCGCGGGGCAGGCGATCTTCACTACCGGGTGTTTTCTGTCTCTATGCGGCAGTTGCGTGATTGCGGCGCTGATCAGCATCGAGCGACGCGACGCCTGACGCCACGCAGCCGATGTTGGCGCAATCCGGTCGTTGCACTCGCAGGTGTCGACGATCTCGAGGTCGGCGGCCGCGGCTGCGAGCCGCGGTTCGGTCCGGGCGAGCGCGCGTTCGAGTTCGTCACTGAATTGCGGCGCCGCGTCTTCGAGCGGCACCCGTGGCTGCCTTCGACGCGGCGGCTGACTTCTCCAGCGTCCGCGGTTCATCGGTGTCAGATGCGTGGGAGCGAGAGGCGCGCCTCGCTGCGGCGCCCAGTGCCGAGTGCGCGCAGCCCGCCGCCGACGCCGACTGCGGCTGCAAGCGCGAGCAGCGTGTCACCAATCGCAGGGATGGCAAGCCAGAGCAGCAGCGTCCGCCGGCCGGTCTTGTGCGGCAGGGCGGGTAGGGCGAGCGCCAGTCCGAGCACGACCCCGACGAGCAGTAGTCCAAGCAGCATCAGTGCAACTGGGATGCCTACGACCGTGAGCGCGAGGAGAGCCACGAGGGCGACGCCGCCGAGCGCTGCCAGCGCCCCGGTGACGAGCGCGCGGGCCGGCCCGCTGGCGATCGCCGCCGAGAGACCGTCGAGCGGTCGGGCGGCGGCAAGTGCCCGTGCGGCCGCGACGAGCAGCCAGACAAGCAGCGCGCGGATGATCACCGCGCCTCCGACCGCGGCGGCGAGACGCCAGCCGCTGAGGTCGGGAATCTCGCCCCCGAACTGGAACACATCTCCACCGAGGCGGCCGCCGGGCGCCGTGCGGATGCTGCCGCCTATGACGGTGACATCGGAGGCTTGGCCGGTCGGCCCGACAGTGAGGTTGCCACCGACGATGAGTACTGGGCCGCGCGCGCGTCCGTCGACGCGGACGTCCTGGCCGAGCACACGGATCTCGTTCACTGTCGTTCCCCGCGGCACGTGAACGTTCGCGAGTGCCGGTCCGGCGAGGACGAGCGCAGCGGTGCCAACAAGAACGATGGTGAGGCGTCTGCTCATCGGGAGCGGCTGAGCGGGTAGGCGAGGCAGCCGAGCGCGACGGCGGCGGCAAGCAACAGGACCACGTGGCCGGAAACAGGTAGCGCAAGCGAGAGGAACCCGCTGGCGCTTGCGGGCGCGGTCAGCAGAGCGTTTCCGACCCCGAACGGTCCGAGGAATAGGGCGGAGATGCCGGCGAGCGCGAGCGTGGCGGCGACGGGCAGCGACCAGTCCCGCGCCTGCAGCCGCGCGGTTATCTGCGGCCGCCTGCTCGTGCTGCTGCGAACGCGCGCAAGTGTTGCCTCGGTGTGCTGTTGCGTCCAATCGAGGCCTCCGGCCAGCCGCATGGTCGCGGTCAGCTCGACCAGCCGGTCGTGCCGCTCAGCGCAGGCGGGGCAGGAGCGAACATGCGTGAGCACCGCCTCGCGGGCTGCGAGCGAGAGGCCACTGTCGAGCAGCAGCGAGAGCTGCTCGTCGCTGACGTGCTCGTTCACCGCTCGAGTGCCTCTGCGAGCGCGGCGCGGGCGGCGGCGATCCGCGAGCGCACCGTCCCGACCGGAATGTCTTCGAGTACCGCGATCTCCTCGTAGGAGAGCCCCTGCACATCGCGAAGCAGTAGCGCCTGCCGAAGCCGAAGCGACAGCGTGCGTGCCGCCGCGAACACCTCCGCCGCGTCGATCGCCGCCGCGCTCGGTTCGAGCACCGCGAGCTCGGAGGCGTGTTCGGGGAGCCCGACGAGCGGGCGTCGGCGGGAGCGGCGCGAGCGGTCGATGCAGGCGTTGCGGGCGAGCGCGAACAGCCAGGTCGAGAAGCTGCTCTCGCCGCGGAAGCGGCCGAGGTTCCGCCAGACGGCCACGAAGATCTCCTGCGAAAGATCTTCCGCCTCGGCAGCATCGAGCGTCGAGGCGAAGCAGAGCGAGAGGATCGGCTGTCCGTAGCGCTCAACCAACGCGGCAAACGCTCGCTCCTCCCCTGCGAGCGCGCGCGCGACGAGCGCACGGTCGCGCCCCGCCTCGGTCGCGCGTCGCTGGAGCTGTCCTGACTGCGGGTCGGCCACGCCGCCGAGTGTAGGCGGCAGGGCCGCCGAGGCCGTCTCGTCGGCTGCGCTCTCGACCATTACGACCGTCTGACGCACCGGGCACGGTCGAAGTTCGGGTCGCGGCCTGAACTTCACCGGCCTTGTCTGCGTCGAACCGCAAGATGGGAGCTGGACGATGAACCGGCCGGGGCCGCCGAGGCAGCGGCCGCGCCTGCGGCCGTGGCTGGAGCGGCACCCGCTCGGCCCGCGCGTCTTCTTCCTCGGCCGTCGCTGGCACGACTGGCACCTCGGCCTGCTCGTGCTCCTTGCGCTCGCAGCCGCTGCGCTCGCGGGGGCCGTCGGCGACAGCTACCCGACTTGGATCGCGATCGCCGTCGGCGTCTGGTTGATCACCAAAGACTGGCGTGACCTGACCAGCCGTCATCGCGACACCGCCTCATGGCGGCTCGGGCTGCACCGGCCGCCGCTGCCGCTTCGCCGCCTCAGCCGAGCGGAGCCGATGCCGCTGCTTGTCGGCGTGGGAGTCGGCGGGTTTGCGCTCGTCAACCTGCTCTCCGCTTTGACGCCGAACATCCGCTGGCGCGGCAGGCTGCTGCTTCACATCGAACCGCTGCCGGAACTGCACGTCTTCCACGCGCTCGCGATCCTGGCCTCCCTGTCGCTTCTGCTTAGCGCCTACTACCTCTACCGGCGCCGGTTGCGCGCGCTGCAGCTCGCGGTCGCCTTGCTCTGCGCGCTCGGACTCTTCAACCTCCTCAAGGGACTCGACTTCGAAGAGGCGACGGGCGACCTGGTTCTCGCCGCGCTGCTCTTCGCCGGCCGCCGCTCCTTCTACGTGCGACACGACCCGCTCGGCCGGCGCAGCGCGCTGCTGCGGATCCCGCTCGTCGCCGCCGGAGGCTTCGTCGCCTCGCTCGTCATCGTCGCCATCGCCGCGAGCGCGTCGCTTGCAACCGACCTCCGCGAGACCTGGGACCTGCTGCTCTGGCAGCAGGGACCCCTGCGCTTTCACGAAGAGACCGGCCGCATGGACCTGGCCGTCGGCCTGATCGGCCTCGGCGCGCTCGGGTTGATCGCCTACCTGCTCTTCCGGCCGCTGGCCGCGCCGCGCTCACTGCCGGACGCCGAGTTGCGTTCCGCCGCCACCGACCTCGTCCGCCGGCACGGCAGCGACACGCTCGCGT
>JABFWJ010000090.1 GCA_013362295.1 Thermoleophilia bacterium | reverse complement strand
AGCCGCTCCAGCACGCGGTTCGCGACGCGCTCCATCGCAGCGCGGTCGACCGGATCGTTGGGATCGAAGCTCAGCGCGATGTGATAAACTGGCTTCTCGACGCGGTCGTTTTGGCTCGCGGTCGCCCTCATGAACCTGGCGGCGAGCTCGGGATCATCGGTGGGAAGATTGCGCCCGATGCTCCACGCCACCCGGTCCCGTTCCTCGCCGCTGCGACCGGCGACCAGGTACGCGGCAAGTGCTCGGAAGCTCCGTCCGCTGCTCGATACCGCGATCACGTTGCGTGTCTGGTCTTCCGGGTCAGCCGAGCCGGCGAACGGCAGTCACGACGTCTGCGAGTGCAGCGTCGAGCGCCGTTGCCTGCGTCGTCATGCCGCTCTCCTTGGCCACGCGCGCGAGCGCGGCGAGCGCGGTGCCGATCCGTCCAAGCTCATGGACGACCGCCTCGTTCTCGCGGCCGTGCCGAGCGCGGGGCATCGCGCCGAGCGATGTCTCGCGAACGTATTCGGCCGGAGCCTTTCCACACGTGTGCGCGCACTCGACGATCGCCTCCCACTCGGCGCTCGTGTATCGGATCTTCCGCGGTGCGCGGGCTTCGTGTCGGCGTCTTCTCGCACGGCCGGCTGTATTCTCCCCGGTCTGCGTGGGCTGCCGATCGGCCATCGAGAATCCCTCCCGTCCGCTCGCCTGACGCGGGTGAGAAGCGTCGGCGAAGAGGCCCCTCTGCAGCCCCCTACGGAGGGCCCTTTCCTCTAGCTTGCACGTCCGCCGCTTCTTCCTGGTGTACTCGCTGAACAGGCGCGGCGTTCTGGTGGGAGGGGCAGTCCTCCAACCGTGGAGGATCGGCCGCGGACAGCGGGGCGCTACGTCCGCTTCTTCCTGCCGGGCAGGTGTTCGGCCTGAAGGCGTCGAATGAGGTTGAGGAGCGGCCCGGGCTTGACGGTCTTCTGACCGTTGTAGAGCTGCGACACGTACGCCTGCGTGACGCCAAGTGCCTCGGCGAATAGCTCCTGTGTTGGGCACTTCATCGCCGTGGCGAGCTGCCTCAGCTCATCGGGCGTAATGGTGTCGCTCGCGTCCATCGATCGCTCAGGAAGGGTACGCGAGAGTATAACTGAGTATTGACCATGAGGCAACCGAAGTGCCCCGCCAGTCGGTGCGCGGGGCCGCTCATTCGCTATGTGGCGCCGCTCGCGGACAGTTTGGGCTGTCGTCACCCGCCACCATTAGCTGTGTGTCGCGGCTTGCAGGGACGGGCGCGGCATCCCGAGCAGATCGGGCAGACCTTGGGGCTATTCTTGGTTCGGTGCACGCGGCGCTCGAACGTCCGGGTAACCTTCTCCCACGTTCGCGCCACGACGAACGGGATGCCGGCTGCGGCTGCGGCGCCGGTCAGCTTGGCCCCGCGCCCTGCCCGGTGGTCCTCGAGGCGCTGCGTCAGGTCCTCGGTGAAGCCGACGTAGTGCCGCGCGTGCTTGTACGGTTCGGCGAAGTGGAGGAGGTACACGACGCCGGCTCGGCGACGGCGGGCGGTCATACCGCCTCCGGCGCGGCGAGCGCAGCGTCAGCGTTGCCAGCCCCACCGGTCTCTTGCTCATCCCAAGCCGGACCGCCGTTCAGGAACTCGCACGCCCGCCGGGCCTGCGATGCCGCATGGAATACCGCCTTCTTGTCGCCTCGCAGGATGGTGAGCCAGTGGCCGACGTACTCCGCATGCTGGAGGCGGCCGGCGATGCCGAGCGACGCGCAGAGGAACGCCGAACTCATCTCGGCGACCAGTTCCTCCCTCGCGTAGTCTGGCGACCCGAAACCCCCTGACATATCGCGCGCGAGGCGCGAGGGGTGGCCGGTCCAGTGGGTGAGCTCGTGCAGTTCGGTCGCGTAGAACGCCGCGCGGTCGGCGAAGCTCGCGAGCGGCGGCACGCTGATCTCGTCGGCGGCGATGTCGTAGCAGGCGACCGCGCCACGTTCGATGATCCGCGCACCGCTGCGGCGCACGAGCTGGTCGGCGGCCTCGATGCGCTCCGACTCGGTACGG
>JABFWJ010000232.1 GCA_013362295.1 Thermoleophilia bacterium | reverse complement strand
CGCGACTCGGCTTCCGCCGACGGCTCGGTCCGCGCTCTCTTCATCGCGGGCTCGGACTTGCGCGGCGGCGGCGCACTCTCCTCGGTCTCGTCATCGGGCGCAGCCGGCGGCGATGGCACGGGATACGGCACCGGCGGCGCTCCGCCATAGCCTCCGTACTGCGGCGGCGGATACGCCGGCGGGCCGCCGAACGGCGAGCCCATCCACATCCGGGTGAGCGCATCGGTCGCGGCCATCGGGATCTGCGCGAGCGGGTTGTATGCGGCGAGGGACTGCACGCCGCGCTTGGCCTGCAGATAGACGTCGAGCGCGCCCGTCACGTAGCGGCTGAAGAACTCGGCGAGCGAGTCATCCGAGAGCCGGATCATCTGGGTCAGCAGCTGGACCGGCAGGAACTTTGCTGCGTTGCCGGTCTCGAGGACGATCTGGGTCAGCGTCGCCTGGGTCAGGTCCTCGCCTGTCTGGGCATCGACGACCCGGAGGTCCGCGCCGGTCCGGATCTTGGCCGCGAGCTCGTCGAGGGTCACGTAGCGGCTATCGCCCGTGTCGTAGAGCCGTCGGTTGCCGTACTTCTTGATCAGGACCGTTGCCACTGGCCGGACCTTACGAAGTCCTTCGCTGCACTGCAATGGTTCTGTTTTGCTGCGCCGCAAAAACGTGCTTGACACTTCTGCGTCGCTCTCGTAGCGTGCCGGCCATGTCGAGCCTGCGAATGCTGCCGAGTTTGCTGCTTTGCAGCATGGCGGTGAGCTGTGGCGGGCAGACCGGCGCGACGTGCACGACGGACGAGGAGTGTCCGTCGCACTTCTGCAAAGCGGATGGGACGTGCGGCGAGGCGGAGATCGACGCGGGCGACGGGAGCGCGGATGCACCGGGCGATGGGATGAGCGGGCTGTGCACGCCGAACCACGACGGGATGATCGCGCTTGCCGAGCTGCCGCTGGTGGCGGGGCGGTCGGCGAAGTTCCGGATCGCGACCAACGCGATGTTGGACACGGCGGGAACGTCGCAGGGCAGCGGCTCGCGCGTGTGGAACCTCGCCGGTCAGCTCGCGAACGATTCGGACGAGACGATCGCGCTCGCGAACCCGATGGGGACGTGGTGGAAGGCCGACTTCCCGACCGCGACGTATGCGGCGCCGCTCGCCGCCGGGTCGGATCTGCAGGGCGTGTTCCTCGTCGATTCGACGGGCGTGACGATGCTCGGTGTCGTGTCGCCGCAGGGCGGCACCTATAAGACCGAGCTCGAGTACGACCCGCCGGCGCGCATCCTCGCGGTGCCGTTCATGGCGGGCTCGACGTGGTCGACGACGAGCACGGTGTCGGGCTACGCGCAGGGCGTGATCGTCGCGTACACCGAGAAGTACGAATCGCGCGTCGACCAGGTCGGCACGATGACGACGCCGTACGGAGACTTTCCCGCGATGCGTGTCGCGACGGATCTGACGCGGACGTCGGGTCTGGCGTTGTTGCTGAGCAAACGTTCGTTCGCGTGGGTCGCCGAGTGCTTCGGCTCGGTCGCGACAGTCCAGTCGAAGGACTTCGAGTCGAGCAGCGAATTCAGCGAGGCCGCGGAGGTGCGGAGGCTGGCGCCGTGAAGGCGTTCGTCTTCGCACTCGCCTGCGCGGCGCTCTGCGCGGGATGCCCGAGGTTCCATCCCGGCCCGCTGCCGGGCGCGCCCACCGACGCGACGTTCGTCGATGTCGACGGCGTGCACGTGCGCTATCGCGAGCTGGGGCAGGGGCCGGCCGTCGTGCTGCTGCACGGATTCTCGGCGTCGCTCGAGAGCTGGGCCGGCGTCGCGCCGGTGCTCGCGCAGGACCACCGCGTGATCGCGCTCGACCTCAAGGGCTTCGGCTGGACGACGCGCCCCGAGGGAGATTACAGCCCGGCCGCGCAGGCCGAGCTCGTGTGGCACGTGCTCGACAAGCTCGGCGTGAAGGACGTCGCGATCGTCGGCCACTCGTGGGGCACGTCGGTCGCGCTGTCGATGGCGGTCGCGCATCCCGAGCGCACGCGCCGCGTCGCGCTGTACTCGGCATACGTCTAT
>JABFWJ010000369.1 GCA_013362295.1 Thermoleophilia bacterium | reverse complement strand
GTCGTCAACAGGCCGGCCGCCATGAGCGCGTCTGAGTCCCAGCCCGTGGCGGCGAGAACCTGCGTGAACGTGGCCTGGTGCCGGCGGCGCGCGATCACGACCGCGGGGTCTCCGACTGCGAACCCCGTGGCGAGGTACGCAGCGACGGACTCGGCGAGCTCGTCGACGTGCGCATAGATCTGGACGGCGTGGCCCGCCTCACCCGGAGTGCGCAGGAAGTCGACCCAGGCGGTTTGCACCTCCGGAGAGTAGCCGCGACCGGAGACGCCGAAGCTAGTGGAGGCCGGTGTTCGTCTTCGCGGCGTTCCGCTTCTCCTGGCGCTTTTCCTTCAGCGTCTTTTGCGCCGGCTTCTTCGCCACCTTCTTGGGCTTCTGCGCCCCCTTCATGGTCCCTCCCGTCGTTCGGAGAGTTGCAGCTTACCGCGGCGCGGCGAGCAGTCGGCTTCCCCGCACCTGAATGGAGGGGCGGCGGAACGCGCTGCGGCCCAACGGTCCGCCGCACCCTCAGGGGGCCGCTCCCCATGAGGGGGAGAGAGCGGCACTTTCGACGGTATACCTCGCTCTAGGCGGCGCCTACACCACGAAAGGACAGGAAGGGAGGGCGGCGGATCGCCCTGCGGCGACGATCCACCCCGCCCTCGGAGCCGCCCGCGCGGAACCAACGCGGACGGTCCTCAGACCGTACAGACCGTCACGGGGCCGGCTACGGGTCGAAAGACCGGACCGCCTCAGTCGCGCGGCGCAACGAAGCCGGCGGCGCGTCCTCGCTTCTCGACGATCCAGTACTCGCCGCGGTGGACGACTCCCTCGATCTCCGGGTCGTCGTGACCGGGAACGATCGCGAAGTGCGTCGGATTCGAGCGGAGCCGCTCGTAGGCGGCGAGCGTCATGCGGACCGGTTCGGCGCAGTCGATGTTCGAACACTCGCAGACGAACGCGAAGAGCTCCGTCTCCGCGCTGTGCCTGAGCGCGTTCGCCTCGATCTGGTCGTTGATGACGCGGAACCACGCCTCGTTCGCGGCGTGCCGCCTCGCCCGCTCTCCCACATACGTAAAACTCTGCGGACAGCGCTGCGGTTTCGGGTGCGCAGAAAGAGGGCCGGGCGGCATGTCCGTCAGTCCGCCGCCCGACCCCGGCCGTCGCGCTGCAAGCAGCGGCGACCTGCCCGCCCGCGCAAGTCGGGCCGGGTCGCTCCACCCTCGCACGGACACGGCGGCAATCGGCAGTTTCGTCACGCAATTGTCATGAACGCGCGATGTCATGAACGTGCGAGCCCCGCCTGAGCGGGGCTCGTGAGAAGAAGCGGGGAACGGGGCTCGAACCCGCGACCCTCAGCTTGGGAAGCTGATGCTCTACCAACTGAGCTATCCCCGCCTGGAGCCGATTCTAGCGGCGCAAGATCGAGGCAGGCGCGGCGTCTCAATCTCCACACACACCGACGGGAGGCGCCTTGAGCGCGCTGTGGGGGACAGCAGTGAAGAAGACGAACGGTGGCGCCGTTTCCGGCCGGAAGTGAGGGGCTTCCGGCCGACGGAGGGGCGCGGAGCGATCCGCCGCCCCTCCCCCGTCGGTGACGTCTACTACGCCGATGCCGGCGCCGGCGCGCCCTCGTAGACCTCGATGAACCGCCGGTACTTGCGCGCGATGCTCTCGACCGCGGCCTGCCGGTCGAAGCCCTCCGGATCGGACGCGTACGCCTTGACGGCCTCGGCGAAGATCGAGCGGCCGATCGCGAAGCCGATGTAACCGTCGAGTCCGGCTGCGGCGCGCAGCCATTCGTCGACCTTCTCGTCGGACGCGCCGCGCCCGAGCACGACGCACGACACCTTGTCGCGACCTTCGCGACGGGCCAGATGGGCGATCTCGTTGCACGCCTCCCGGTCCGAGATCCCCTCGATCTTCCAGATGTCGGGCTCGACCCCGCCGTTCTGCAACTGCAGGATCGCCTCCAGCATCAGCTGCGGCCGCGTCTCGACGTCGTAGCGCTCCTCGCTGCCGCCGACGCGCTCGAGCTGGGCCGGCTCGGCGGGCACGAGCAGCTCGAACAGGAACTTCCGGCCCCGCTCGTGGAGCCACTCCGACAGCTGCCGGAGCTTCACCACCTGCCGCTCGTTCATCTCCGGGTCGCCCTCGGGGTTGTAGCGGACGAGCACCTTGGAGAAGTCCGGGTCGAACTCCTCGATCTTCTCACCGAACTGCTCGCCGTACTCGAAGTCGAATTCGTTCTGGCCCGATTTCTCAACGGGCATCGCGAGCTTGTAGCCGCCCGCCTTCGCCTCGCGCGCGACGGTCGGCCCGTACTGCGCGTCGACGAGGACGCCGGCGAACTCCTTCGGCACGCCCTCTTCCACGCCCCGCTGGAACCCCTCCCAGATCAGGCTCTTCGCCCCCGGGACGCGGTCGACGTCCCCGACCATCTTCTCGAACGACCCGCGATGGTCGAAGGCGAGGATGTAGAGGCGTTCGTCGTAGCCGAGGTCGCCCAAACCGATGCTGCTCATCAGTACTCCCTTCCGGTGAAGTGCGTCAGCTTGCTCAACTGGTGGCGCGCCTCGATGCGGCGGACTGTGCCGGACCGGGAGCGCATGACGATCGAATCGGTGATCGCGCCGTCGGTGACGTAGCGCACGCCGCGTAGCAGCGCGCCCGTGGTCACGCCGGTCGCCGCGACGAAGACGTTGTCGCTCTGCACGAGATCGTCGGTGAAGAGGACCCGCTCGGGGTCGTAGCCGGCGTCGACGAGCGCTTGGCGCTCCTGGTCGTCGCGCGGCCACAGCCTCCCCTGGATGCCGCCGCCCACGCACTTGAGCGCGGCGGCCGAGATCACGCCTTCCGGCGTGCCGCCGATGCCGTAGAGCAGATCGACCCCGGTCTCCGGCCGGGCGGCGGCGATCGCCGGTGCCACGTCGCCGTCGCGGATCAGATTGACGCGTGCACCTGCCTCGCGGAGCTCGGCGATGAGGGCGTTGTGGCGCTCGCGCTCGAGGACGACGACGCGGATGTCCGTCACCCGGCGGCCCTTCGCCTGCGCGACCGCCTGCACGTTCTCGGTGGGTGTCGCCGTGATGTCGATCGCGTCGATCGCGTCGGCGCCGGCGGCGATCTTCTCCATGTACACGGCGGCGCCGGGGAAGAACATCGAGCCGCGCTCTGCGGCGGCGATCACCGCAATCGCGTTCGGCTGGCCGAGGGCGGTCAGGCGCGTGCCCTCGAGCGGATCGACGGCGACGTCCACCTCGGGCCCGCCGGCACCGATGTGCTCGCCGTTGTAGAGCATCGGCGCCTCGTCCTTCTCGCCCTCGCCGATCACGACGACGCCGTCCATCAGCACCGTGTCGAGCATCGCGCGCATCGCGTCCACCGCCGCCTGGTCGGCGGCGTTCTTGTCCCCGCGGCCGATCCAGCGGCCGGCGCCCATCGCAGCCGCCTCCGTCACCCGGACGAGCTCGAGGGCCAGGTTGCGGTCGGGGCGGGCGGCGCTCACCGAGGGTGATCCTAGAGTTCGGGGGTGCGCCTCGACTGGGAGATCGCGAAGCGCGGCTGGCGCCGCTATGCCGCGTACCCGTGGGCGACGGCCGCGGGCGTCTTCACGAACACGATCTTCGGCTTCCTGCAGGCCTACATTCTGCTCGCGGTCTTCCGGCACCGCAGCCACGTCGGGAGCTATGACGCGGCCGACACCGTCACCTACGTCTGGCTCGCGCAGGCGCTGATCATGACCGTCTACGTCTTCGGTTGGCAGGAGCTCGCCCTGCGCATCCGGGACGGGGCGATCGCCACCGACCTCTCCCGCCCGCTCGACCCGCAGCGCTACTGGCTGGCCTTCGACCTCGGCCGCGCGCCGTACCACTTGCTCTTCCGCGGCGTCCTGCCGTTCGCGGTCGGGGCGCTCGTCTTCCGGGTGCACTACCCCTCCCCACTCGAAGCGCTCGCGTTCGCCGGCAGCGTCGCCCTCGCGGTCGTCGTGAGCCTCGGCTTCCGTTTCCTCTACAACGCCGCGGCGTTCTGGCTGCTCGACATCCGTGGTGTGATGACGGTCGCAATCACCCTCAACCTCTTCCTGTCGGGGATGGTGATGCCGCTGACGTTCTTCCCCGGCTGGCTCCGGTCGATCGCGCATGCGCTGCCGTTCGCCTCGATCCTCCAGACGCCCGTCGACGTCTGGCTCGGCAAGCATCACGGCGCCGATCTGGCCGGCGTGCTCGCGCTGCAGGCGCTGTGGGCAGTCGTGCTGCTCGGGCTCGGACGGCTCGCGTTGCGCGGCGGTGCACGCAGGCTGGTGGTGCAGGGTGGTTGAGCCGGTCCTCCTGTGGCGCCGGCTGGTCGGCGCGCAGGTGCGGTCGCAGCTTCAGTACCGCACCTCGTTCCTCCTCGACCTGTTCGGCTCGTTCCTGATCTCCTTTATCGACTTCCTGGCAGTGCTCGTGATCTTCCACAACGTCCCGCAACTCGGCGTCTGGAGCGTGCGCGAGGTCGCGCTCCTCTACGCGCTCTCGTCGATCTCGTTCGCGCTCACCGACCTCCTGATCGGCCATCTCGACCAGTTCCCGCAGAAGATCCGCGACGGGAACTTCGACATCCTGCTCGTGCGGCCCCGCGGCTCGCTGTTCCAGGTGGTCGCGTCCGACTTCCAGCTGCGGCGACTCGGGAAGGCGATGCAAGGCGTGCTGGTCCTCGTGTACGCGCTCGCCGCGCTCCACCTGCACTGGACTGTGGGCCGCGTTGCGATGCTCGTGGTGATGATCCCTGCCGGCGTCGTCATCTTCGCGTCGGTCTGGGTGATCGGCGCCTGTCTCGCGTTCTGGACGACGGACGGGGGCGAGTTCACGAACGCGTTCACCTACGGCGGGAACTTCATGGCGCAGTACCCGATCGACGTCTACGCGTCGTGGCTGCGCCGGTTCCTCTGCTACCTCGTCCCGCTCGGGTTCGTCTGCTACTTCCCAGCGCTCTACCTGCTCGGCAAGCACGACCCGCTCGGCCTCCCGCGCTTCCTCCAGTTCGCCTCGCCCGTCGTGGCGGTCATTGCAGCGGCGGTGGCCGGGACGATCTGGCGCGGCGCCGTCCGGCACTACCGGAGCGCGGGCGGATGATCGAGGTCGAGCACCTGACGAAGGAGTTCGTCGTGCGCCGGGGGAGGCTGCGTCGCGAGCGCCACGTCGTCGAGGCCGTGCGCGACATCTCGTTCCACGTCGAGCGCGGCGAGTTGCTCGGCTACCTCGGACCGAACGGCGCCGGTAAGTCGACGACGATCAAGATGCTCACGGGCATCCTCGTGCCGTCGGGCGGTCGCGTCACCGTCGCAGGGCTCGACCCGTCGAAGCGGCGCGTCGAGCTGGCGAAGCGCATCGGCGCGATGTTCGGCCAGCGCGTGCAGCTCTGGTGGGACCTGCCGTTGATCGACTCGTTCGAGCTGCTGCGCCACATCTACCGCGTCCCGGCCGACCGCTACCGCACGAGCCTCCAGCGGTTCCGCACCGTGCTCGACCTCGACCCGTTCCTGCACACGCCGGTGCGCCAACTCTCGCTCGGGCAGCGCATCCGCGGCGAGCTGACCGCCGCGATGCTGCACGAGCCCGAGCTGCTCTTCCTCGATGAGCCCACGATCGGCCTCGACGTCGTCGCGAAGCAGCGCGTGCGCGACTTCCTCGTCGAGATCAACCGCGAGCGCGGTGTGACCGTCCTGCTCACGACCCACGACCTCGGCGACATCGAGCGGCTGTGCGAGCGTCTGCTCGTGATCGACCGCGGCAGCCTGATCTGGGACGGACGCATCGGCGAGCTGAAGGAGCGCTACGGCCGCGACCGGTTGCTGATCGTCGATCTGGAACGGCCCGTGCCGCCGCTCGAGGTCGCGGGCGCGGTCGTCGAGCGCGTCGACGGGCCGCGCCAGTGGCTGCGCTTCCGCGGCCCGGCCGCCGACTTGACGGCGCGCGTCGCCGCGGCGACTCGGCTCGTCGACCTGCAGATCGCCGAGCCGGACATCGAGGAGATCGTGCGGCGCATCTACGCCGGCGAGCGCTGAATCACATGCTCTCGGGCGCGTCGACGCCGATCAGGTTCAGCGCGCGCGCGATCACGAGTTGCGTCTTGCGGATCAGGTCGAGGCGAAACGCCTGCTCGGGCACGCCGAGGACCCGGCGCTCCTGGTAGAAGCGGTGGAAGTCGTCGGCGAGCCTGATCGCATACGCCGGCAGCAGCTGGGGGCCGCGGCGCTCCGCAGCCTCGCGCACCGTCACCGGGAAATCGGTCAATCGCTTGATCAGCTCCTTCTCCTCCCGCGCGAGCGGGCCCGGTGGATCGGCGCCGTCCTGTGCGTCGCCGGCGCTGCGCAGGATCGACGCGATGCGCGCGTGCGCGTACTGCACGTAGTAGACCGGGTTTTTGGCCGACTCCTCGGCGGCGAGGTCGAGGTCGACGTCGATCGTCTGGTCCGGGCCGCGGTTGACGAGGTACCACCGCGCGGCGTCGACGCCGATCTCGTCCATGAAGTCGTCGAGCAGGAAGACGTTGCCCGAGCGCTTCGACG
Organism: Thermoleophilia bacterium; assembly: GCA_013362295.1. Taxonomy (GTDB): domain Bacteria; phylum Actinomycetota; class Thermoleophilia; order Gaiellales; family Gaiellaceae; genus PALSA-600. The sequence goes on along the minus strand of JABFWJ010000369.1, from coordinate 19,304 downwards.
CCTTCGCGCTCTCGCCGCCGCGGGTGAGATGGACGAACTGGTACAGAAGCACCTCGACGCGCGACTCGTCGTAGCCGAGCATGCGCGCGATCGCCCGGTACCACTTCGCCGTCGCGTGATGGTCGGCGCCGAGGACGTACATCGCACGGTCGAGGCCGCGTTCGAGCTTGTCGACGAGGTAGACGATGTCCGCCGCGCGGTACGTCGGCGTGCCGCCTTTCTCGGGCGAGCGGATGATCACCCAGTCCGCATCGTCGCCGTATGCCGACGAGCGCGCCCAGAGCGCACCGTCCTTCTCGTAGGTGTCGAGCCGCGGCAGGAACTCGGCCAGCCGCTGCTCGAGCTCGCTCTGCAGCGCCCAGCTGTCGAAGTGGATGTGGAACCGCTCCATCGTGCGCTCGATCGACGCGAGCATCGGCGGCACGGGATCGCCTTCGAGCTTGGCGAGGTCGGCGACGTAGCTGCCCTTGTAGCCCTCCTCGGGCACCTCCTCGCCGCGCCGCAAGGCGTCGACGGACGCGCGGAAGAGCTCGACCTGGCGGCCGGCGTCGTTGTAGTAGTACTCGCGCGTCACGTGGTGGCCTCCGAACTCGAGCAGGCGCGCGACGGAGTCGCCGTACGCGCCGTTGCGTGCGGCGGAGACCACGATCGGGCCGGTCGGATTGGCGGACACCATCTCGACCTGGACCCGCTCGGGCCTATCCACCCACCCGCCGCCGTAGCGCTCGTCGATCTCGGCGAGCGCGTCGAGATAGAAGCGGTCGCCGACGCGCAGGTTGAGGAAGCCCGGTCCGGCGACGTCTGCAGACTCGATCTCCTCGAGCTCGACGACCTTCTCGGCGAGCTCCTGGGCGAGGTCCCGCGGCGACCGGCCAATCGCCTTCGCCGACCGCAATGCGACGTTGGTCGCGAAGTCGCCGTGCGCCGGATCCTTCGGCCGCTCGAGCTCTACCTCGGCGCCGACAGCCTCGCCGACGCGCGCGGCCAGGCGCTCGACGGCGCTAGTCATTGTCCCCTTCGACGACGCCGGCCTGCGCCCCGAACAGCGCCTCGAGCCGGCCGATCTCCTCCGGCGAGCCGATGCCGACGATCACGTCGGACTCCTCGAGCACGGTGTCCTTCGTCGGGCGCATCTCGAGCACCCCGCCCTGCCTGCGCACGGCGACGATGTGCGCGCCGGTGCGGGACGAGATGCCGAGGTCGCCGATCGTCCGCCCGGCCGCCCCGCACTCAGACGTGACCTCGATCTCCTCCCAGTTCAGGTCCGGCGCGTCGGACGACGTCATCGCGTGGACGAACGACGTCACCTGCGGCCTGATCATCAGCTGCGCCATGACGCGGCCCGCCGTCGTGTACGGGGTGACGACGCGATCGGCGCCGGCGAGCTTCAGCTTCCGCCCCGCCTCCTCGCTCGATGCGCGCGCGATCACGGTCACCTCGGGCCGGCGCGCCTTGACCGACAGCGTGATGTAGAGATTGTCGCCGTCGTCGTCCGACGCGACGATGATCCCACGCGCGCGGTCGATGCCGGCCTTGACGAGATCCTCGTCCTCCGCGCCGCTGCCGTCGACGAACAGGTCGTCGTGCTCGCGCGCGTGCTCGAGCGCGTCCTCGCTGAAGTCGAGCACGACGTACGGAAAACCGGCCTCGCGCAGCTCGTCGCCGGCCCGGCGGCCGACCCGGCCGTAACCGCAGACGATGATGTGGTCGCGGAGCTGCTCGATCATCTTGCGTCGTTTCTTCTCCCTCCAGGCGCCGCCCAGGACGCTGTGCGCGATCGCGTCGAAGATCTGCGCAGCGAAGTAGCCAAAGATAGCCACCCCGGACAGGACGATCAGGATCGTCAGCAGCTCGGCCCCCAGACCGCGCGGCGTCGTGTCGAGCCCGGTGAGCGAGGCGGTGACGATCGTCCGGTAGAGCGCCTCGTGCCAGGACTCGTGCAGCACGCTCATGAACCCGAGCGTCCCGCCGGCGAAGAGGACGGCCACCGCGCCGACGAGGATCCCGACCTCGCGGCGAGTGAAGCCGTCCCCCTTCATGGCCTCTAGTATCGTCAACCTCGCATGGAAGACGGCCAGCCCGAGCGCCAGCTGAACATCCACATGGATCCGCAGCACCTCGCCGGGGTCTATGCGAACTTCGCGAACATCACGTTCTCGGACTACGAGTTCACGCTGACGTTCGCGCGCATCGACCACGAGGTCGAAGAGGGCGACGTTCCCGGGGTCGTGGTCGCGCGGGTCAACATGTCGCAGCAGTTCGCCGGCGAGCTGCTCGTCGCGCTGCAGGAGGCGCACTCGAAGTACACGACGGTCAAGGGGATCCAGGACCTGCCCGAGACCGACGACCGCTAGCGCGTCCCCAACCCCGCACGGAGGCGCACCATCGGGCCTGCGTCGACGGCTAGCGTGACTCCCCTGGCATGCGCGTTGCGGTCATCTCCGACATCCACGGCAATCTTCACGCGCTCGAGGCCGTCCTGGCCGACATCGAGCCCGAGACCCCCGACGAGATCTGGTGTCTCGGCGATGTCGTCGGGTACGGGCCGCGGCCGAACGAGTGCGCCGACATCGTGCGCGAGCGGTCGGCGGTCGTGCTCGTCGGCAACCACGACCTGGCAGCGATCGGCAAGCTCGACACGGCCGACTTCGGGCCGCTCGCGGCGGAGTCCGCCCACTGGACCGAGCGAGCGCTCGACGCGGAGCGTGCCGCGTGGCTGCGCAGCCTCGAGCCCACCGCCGCTCGGGAGGGGATCGAGCTCTACCACGGCAGCGCCCGCGACCCCGTCTGGGAGTACGTGCTGAGCGAGGACATCGCCCTCGCGACACTCCGCGCCACCACCGCGCCGATCGTGCTCGTCGGCCACAGCCACGTGGCGCTCGCCCTCTCGACCGACGGTCAGGGAGTCGAGGGCGGGCTCGCGCGCGGCGGCACCGAGCTCGAGACCGCCGGCGCGCGCTGGCTGCTCAACCCCGGTTCCGTCGGCCAGCCGCGGGACGGCGACCCGCGGGCCGCGTGGCTGCTGATTGACATCACGGCGGGACGGGCAGCCTTTCGGCGAGTTCCGTATCCGATCGAGGAGACGCAGGCGGAGATGCGGGCCGCCGGGCTTCCCGAAGACCTCGCGGTCCGCCTCGAGCGCGGCGTCTGACGAGGAGAGTTGAAACGAGTGGCGGAGGTAACGAGCCTGGGATCGGTGTTGACTCCTCGGAGGCGCTCGCGGAGACCACGTCTCGCGCTCCTCACGCTCGTCGCCGTCGTGGCGCTCGCCGGTTGCGGCGGCGGGCAACCGCACATGGCACGCGACGACGCAGCCTCGTTGATCGAGCTGACCGACCGGATCCCGCACGAGGGTCCCTGTGCGCAGGCGCGGGACATTCGCGCGCTCGCCGCGCGCCGCACGGCGCTCGTCAACGCGCATCGGATTCCGCCCGCGCTCGCCGAGTCCCTCTCCGCGGGGGTGAACGCGCTCGTCCTCCAGACGCCGACGTGTCTGCCGGTGGTGCCCGCCGCGACCGTGGAGACCACGCCGCCGGCGGTCACGGTTCCGCCGGACGAAGAGCAACACGGGCACGGGCGTGGACACGGAAAGCACCACGAGAAGCACCACAAGCACGGCGACGAGGGCGGAGATTGAGCACGTACCGCCTGGAACGCGAGATTGGGCGCGGCGGGATGGCCGTCGTGCACGCAGGCTGGCACGAGCAGCTGGAGCGCCCGGTGGCGCTGAAGGTCCTGGCCGAGCACCTTGCGGACGACGACGAGTTCCGGGCGCGCTTTTTGCGCGAGGCGCGCATCGCCTCGAAGCTCCACCACCCCAACCTCGTGCAGACCTACGACATCACCGAGGTCGACGGGCTTCCGTGCATCGTGATGGAGCTGCTGACCGGGGGCACCCTGGACGGCGACTCGCTCTCGCGTGAGGAGGCGGGCGAGGTCGCCGCCGGGCTGGCGCACGCACACAGCCGCGGCGTCGTGCACCGAGATCTCAAGCCGGCCAACCTGCTGCGCTCGGCGAGCGGACAGGTGAAGATCGTCGATTTCGGGATCGCGCGCGCGCTCGAAGAGACGATGGTGACGCAGATCGGGACGGTGCTCGGAACGATGCGCTACCTCGCGCCGGAGCAGGCGGAGGGGCGTGTCGTCGGAACCGCCGCCGATGTCTATTCGCTCGGCGTGGTCTTCGACGAGCTGCTGGAGGGCGCGACCGCGCAGGACATCGAGCTGATCGAGCGGATGCGCGAGTCCGAGCCGGCCGTACGGCCGACCGCCGCGGAGGTCGCCTCGGCACTCGGCGCCACGGAGGTCCTCCCGCCGGCCCCGGGACCGAGCGCACCCACACGTCGGCTCAGACGCACCCCCACGCGCAGGCGTCACCGGCCCACGGTCGGGATGCGCACGAAGCTCGTCGCGGCCGCCGCAGCCGCCGCCGGGATCGTCGCCGCGCTCGCGATCGTCAGCACGACGGGCAAGAACACGCCTGCCCGGGTCGAGCCGGTACCGCACGCCGCGACGCCGGCCCAGCAGGCCCGCAACCTCAGCGTCTGGCTGAAGCGGTACTCGCGCTAGGCGGTCGGCGCGACGGTGCGGGCTTCGGCGGCGGTGCCGAAGGTGATGCCCTCACGGGCGAGCGCGACCTGAACGTCCTCGCGGGCCTTGAAGATGCGCCACTTGACCGTCGCGAGCGTCACCTCGAGCGAGTCGGCGATCTCGTTGTAGGAGAGCCCGACGACGTCACGAAGCAGCAGAGCCATCTTCAGGTCGACGGGCAGACCGTCGATCGCACGCCAGAGCGCGTCGATCGCCTCGACGCGCTCGACCGGCTGGTCGAGCACCTCGAGCTGCGGCGCGTCATCGAGGTTGATCGGGTTCAACGGCCGCCGCTCCTTCGCGCGCAACTCGTCGAGCACGCGGTTCTTCGTCACCTGGAAGAGCCACGTCGTGAACTTGCAGCGGAGCGAGAATCGCGGCAGCCCCTGATAGACCCGGAGGAACACCTCCTGGGTCAGGTCCTCGGCGAGCGCCTTGTCCCCATTCGTCAGGCGGAGGATGTAGTTGTAGACCGGGGTCTCGTACGTGCGGACGATGACCGCGAACGCACGCTCGTCGCCTCGTTGGGCCTTGCGAAGGATCGCGAGGTCAGGCTGAGGGAGAGACAAGGGAGCCGGAGTATAGCCCCGTTCTGGGTTTGAAAAGTCCGCCTTACGGAGGATTTACGAGGCTCGTACCCGTCATTGCCGGCGGGGGGTCGAAACCGAGCATTTGCAGGCACGTTGGTGCGAGATCGGCGATCTCTCGACCCTCCGCGAGCCGGGCGCCGGAGAGCGTCACGACGAGGGGGACCGGGTTGCTCGTGTGGGCGGTGTGCGGGCTGGTCCCGTCCGCCTCGAGCATCGTCTCGGCGTTGCCGTGGTCGGCGGTCACGAGGCAGATGCCGCCCACCTCCGTCACCCGCTCGACGATCCGGCCGAGGCAGCGGTCGGCCGCTTCGACGGCCTCGACGACGGCCGGGATCGAGCCGGTATGGCCGACCATGTCCGGGTTCGCCAGGTTGACGACGCAGAAGGCGTAGCCGTCCCCCACGTGCTCGACGACCCGGTCGGCCACCTCGTCGGCGGACATCTGCGGCTTGTGGTCGTAGCTCGGGACGTCGCGCGGGCTCGGCACGAGCATCCGCGTCTCGCCGGGCCACGGCTCCTCCCGGCCACCGTTGAAGAAGTACGTGACGTGTGCGTACTTCTCCGTCTCGGCCACGTGCAGCTGTCTCAGGCCGTGCCCGGCCAGGACCTCCGCGAGCGTGTCCAGCACCTCCTGCTCGGCAAAGACGACCGGCGTGTCGATGTCGGCTGCGTAGCGCGTCATGGTCGTGACGTCTACGTCGTGGTCGAGGAGCATGCGGGTCAGCTGCCTACCGCGGTCAGGCCGGAAGTTGAAGAAGATCGCCGTGTCGCCCGGTTCGAGCCGGGGCGCACCCTCGATGCAGATCGGTTCGAGGAACTCATCCGTGACACCTTCGTCGTAGCTTCGTTGCACAGTCGTGAGCAAGTCGTGTGCTGTAGCTGTACAGCTACACAACCCGCTCACGATCGCGTCGAAGGCCTTCTCGGTGCGCTCGAGCCGCTGATCGCGGTCCATGGCGTAGTACCTGCCGACGACCGTCGCGATCCGGCCCGGCGGCAGCTCGGCCAGGTCGCGCACGGCCGACGTCGGCGAAACGTCGCGGCCGTCCGTGAACGCGTGCACCCACGTCTTCTCCGGCGCGAAGCGCAGGAGCGCCTTCAGGTGGTCGATGTGCGAGTGGACACCGCCGTGCGAGACGAGCCCGAGCAGGTGAACCCGCGTGCCCCGCTCGAACGCCTCCCGCAGCACGGGGCTCTCGAAGAGCGAGCCGTCCTCGATCGACTTGTTCACGCGCATCAGGTCCTGGTAGAGCCGGCGGCCGGAGCCGATCGTCAGATGCCCGACCTCGCTGTTGCCCATCTGGCCGGGCGGCAGGCCGGCCGCCTCGCCCGAGGCCGCGATCGTCGTATGCGGGAACTCCCGCCAGAGCCGGTCGAAGACCGGAGTGTCCGCGAGCTCCACCGCGTTCCCCGGGCCGGCGGGAGCGCAGCCCCACCCGTCGAGGATCACGAGCGTGACTAGGTCAGTGACCCTGCGCGGCATATCGCGGCGAACGACTCGACGTCGAGCGAGGCACCGCCCACGAGCGCGCCGTCGACGGCGGGCTGCGCGAGGAGCTCCCGCGCGTTGTCCGGCTTCACCGACCCGCCGTAGAGCACCGGAAGGTCGAGGAGGGACTTGATCGTCTCGTGCGCCTGCTGGGCGATCTCGGGCGTCGCCGTCCTGCCGGTTCCGATCGCCCAGACCGGCTCGTACGCGATCACGAGGTTGTCGTCGTGTTCGAGCACGCCCACCTGCCGCCGAAGCACCGCGTCCGTCTGCCCCGCCTCGCGTTCCGCGAGCGTTTCGCCGACGCACACGATCACGTGCAGTCCTTCGGCGAGCGCAGTGCGCACGCGCGCGGCGGCGGTCTCGTCCGTCTCCCCGCACCAGTCACGCCGCTCGGAATGAGCGACGAGCGTGCCGTAGACGCCGACCTCACGCAGCATGGGTGCGGAGACCTCCCCCGTGAACGCTCCCTCGCGTTCCCAGTGGCAGTTCTGTGCGAAGACGCCGATGTCGGTGTCCGCGAGCGCCTGCACCGTCGGCTCGAGAGAGACGTACGGCGGGCACACGACCACGTCGACGTCGTCCGGCAGCGCGACCTGTCGAAGCTCACGGGAGAACGCCGCCGCCTCGGCCGGGCCTTTGAACATCTTCCAGTTACCGGCGATCAGCATCAGGTCAGCACCGCCTGTGTCTGTATCACGACCGCCACCGCTCTGCCGTCGGCATCCGCGAGCTCCGTTTGCACGACGATCGACGTGCGCCCGACGTGCAGCGGCCTGGCAACCGCATCGACATGACCGTCGCGCACCGCGCGGAAGAAGTTCGTCTTCGACTCGATCGTCGCGGTGTTCGCGCCTTCGGGAAGGTTCAGGAACGCGCAGATCGCGCCGACGCTGTCGGCGAGGCTCATCAGCGCGCCGCCGTGCAACACGCCGCCGGCCGTACAGCGTTCTGCCGTCCACTCCAGGCGGCCGCGCACCTCGTCCTTGTCGGCGGCCGAGACCTCGATGCCGAGACTCGCGGCGAACGGCATCAGGGCGACGAGGTCAGTCGCCATCAGGAATCGCGGCCACGCCGGGCAGCTCCTTCCCCTCGAGCAGCTCGAGCGCGGCGCCACCGCCGGTCGAGATCCACGAGATGCGGTCGGCGACGCCCGCCTCGTGCACGGCGCGCACCGAGTCGCCGCCGCCCACGACGGTGAAGCCGTCGCTTGCCGCGAGGGCGCGCGCCACCGCGAACGTGCCTTCCGCGAACCTCGGCCACTCGAAGACGCCCATCGGCCCGTTCCAGAAGACGGTGCGCGCCCCGGCGAGCCGCTGCGAGAAGTCCGCGCGGGTCTGCGGCCCGACGTCGAGCCCGAGCCAACCGTCCGGCAGCGAGTCGAAAGGCGTCACCTGCGTGTCGGCGTCCGCGTCGAACGACGACGCGGCGACGACGTCCCGCGGCAGGACGGCTTCGAACGAGAACGGGTTCTCGGCCCGAACGTCCTCGGCCATCTTCCCGCCGATCAGGACCTCGTCCGCGCGCGAGCCGAGATTCTCGAGGACGCCGATCTTGTCCTCGACCTTCGCGCCGCCGGAGACGATCACGAACGGACGCTCGGGCTCGCCCAGGAGCTTCCCCAGGTTGCGCAGCTCCGCGAGCAGCAGCAGCCCTGCGTAGGCCGGCAGCAGCCGGGCGACGCCGACCGTCGACGAATGTGCGCGATGCGCCGAGCCGAAGGCATCGTTGACGAAGAGGTCGCAGCCGTCGGCCAGCTCGCGCGCGAAGCCCTCGTCGTTCTTCGTCTCGCCGTCGTCGAAGCGGGTGTTCTCGAGCACGGCCACGCGCTCGTCGCCCACGAGCTCGAGGACCCGTTCACGGACCGGTGCGATCGCATACCGCTCGTCGTGCCCCTTGGGCCGCCCGAGATGCGAGCACACACGCACCGCGCGCGCACCCCGCTCGAGCAGCAGCTCGATCGTGGGCAGCGATGCCTTGATGCGGGAGTCGTCGGCGACACGTCCGTCCTCGAGCGGCACGTTGAGATCGGACCGGACGAGGACGAGCTTGGCGTCCACGTCCGCGGCCTCGACGGACCGCGGCAGCCTCATACGAGCTTCGGAACGAGATCGACCAGCCGGCACGAGTAGCCCCACTCGTTGTCGTACCAGCCGAAGACCTTCGCCGTGGTGCCGCTCGTCATCGTCAGCTCGCTGTCGAACGTGCAGGACGCAGGCGAGTGGACGATTGCCGTGGAGACGAGTGGCTCGGTCGAGTAGTCGACATAGGGCGCGAGCGGACCGTCGGCGGCGGCCGCCTGGAACGCCGCATTGACGTCCTCGACGGTCACCGAGCGGCCGAGCTCGACGACGAAGTCGATGATCGACCCGGTGGCGACCGGGGCCCGCACGGAGATGCCGTCGACCTTGCCCTGGAGATGCGGGAGCACGAGACCGATCGCACGGGCCGCGCCCGTCGACGTCGGGATCAGGTTGATCGCGGCGGCGTGCGCGCGCCGGAGATCCTTGTGCGGCAGGTCGAGGACCTGCTGGTCGTTCGTGTACGCGTGGATCGTGGTCATGAACCCGCGCTGGATCCCGAAGGTGTCGTCGAGCACCTTCGCCATCGGCGCGACGCAGTTCGTCGTGCACGAGGCGTTGGAGATGATCGAGTGCTGCTCGGCGTCGTACTGGTCGTCGTTGACGCCGAGGACGAGCGTGACGTCGGGGTCGGTCGCGGGTGCCGAGATGACGACTTTCTTCGCCCCCGCGTCGAGGTGCTTCTGCGCCGATGCGCGGTCTGTGAAGAAGCCGGTCGACTCGATCACGACGTCGACGCCGAGGTCGCCCCACGGAAGGCTCGCGGGATCGCGCTCGGCGAGCCCCTTCAGCTCGTTGCCGTTCACCTTCAGCGATCCGCTCTCGACCTCGACCGTTCCGTCGAACGGGCCGAGCACCGAATCGTGGCGCAGCAGGTGAGCCATCGTCGGCACGTCGCCGAGGTCGTTGAACGCGACGACGTCGAAGTCCGCGCCGCGCTCCAGCGCCGCCCGGAAGAAGTTGCGGCCGATCCGGCCGACTCCATTGATCCCTCCGCGAGTTTTCGCCATGCGGGCGACTCTAACCCAGAAGCTCCAACTGGATGCCGCGCGCCGTTCAGTTGGTGCTTCAGGACGGTGCGGCGATCCCGTAGATGCTCGCGAGCTTCTCGCGCAGATACCGGACGTACGGCGCCGGGTCGATCTCGGACGTGCCGACGACGCGCTCGAGCGTCTCCCCGGGCGTGAACTTGCGGCCGTGGTGGTGCAGGTGCTCGCGTAGCCAGTCGCGCAGCGGCGCGAACTCACCCTGCTCGAAGCCGTCGTAGAGGTCGGGCACGTCCGCGACGATCCGCTCCCAGAGCTGGGCGGAGATCAGGTTCCCGAGCGCGTACGTCGGGAAGTAGCCGACGGAACCGCCCGACCAGTGCACGTCCTGGAGCACGCCGACGGTGTCGTCCGGCACACTGATCCCGAGGTACTCCCACATGCGGCTGTTCCACTCGTCGGGGAGCTGCTCGAGCGGGAACTCGTCGCCGAGCATCGCCTGCTCGAGCTCGAAGCGGAGGATGATGTGGAGGTTGTACGTCGCCTCGTCGGCCTCGACGCGGATCAGCGACGGCTCGACCATGTTCACCTCGCGATACCAGCGGTCGACGTCGTAGCCGGCGAGCGTGTCCGGATAGAGCTCCTGCAGGCGCGGGAAGAAACGCCGCCAGAACGGCAGGGAGCGGCCGACGAGGTTCTCCCACATGCGGCTCTGCGACTCGTGCAGGCCGAGCGAGACGCCGCGCGCGAGCGGCGTGCGTTCCAGCGCCGGGTCGATCTGATGCTCGTAGAGCCCGTGGCCGAACTCGTGCATCGTCCCGAAGAGACCGCCGAGGTGGTCGTCGAAGTAGCGCGTCGTGATCCGGATGTCCTCGATCCCCGTCCCGGACGCGAACGGATGCACGGTCGGGTCGAGACGCCACGCGTCGTCGGTGAAGCCGAACGCGCGGACGACCTCTAGCTCGAAGATCTTCTGCTGCTCGAGGGGGAACACGTGGTCGTGCGGCTCGTTCTGGCCCCGCGCGGCCACCTCCTTGACGAGCGGCGCCTGGTGCTCCTTCAGGTAGTCGAAGATGCGGCGCACGGACTTCGTCTTCATGTCCCGCTCGTAGTCGTCGAGCACGATGTCGTACGGTTCGTCGTCGATCTCGAAGCAGTCGATGTAGCGCTTGCGGAGGTCGAGGTTCTTGCGCAGAACCGGCAGGAAGCTCTTGAAGTCGTTGTTCTTGCGGGCCTCGACCCACACCGGGTTGGCGAGCGCGGCCGAGCGGGACATCTCGGCGCGCAGTTCGGCCGGCACCTTGCTCGCCTTCTCCCAGTCGCGCGCGGCCACGCGGACGAGGCTCGCCTCGAGCGAGTCGTACTCCTGCTGCTCGCCCCAGTCACGCAGCTCGTCGATCAGGTTTCCGACCTCGGCCGACGTGAACTTCTGGTGTGCGATGCGGCCGACCGTCGCCAGCTGCTCGGCCCGGATCTGCGCCCCGCGCGGCGGCATCATCACGTGCTGGTCCCAGCCCAGGAGCGAGGCCGTCTTGACGAGATCCGCGATCTCCGCCAGCCGCGTCCTGAGCTCGTCGAACTTCGCTTGGCTCATCGGAAAGAGAAAGGTATATGAACGGGACGACGGGCTCGGCTGCGGCTCGGCGCGGGGTCCTGGGATCGGCGGGCCTGGAGGGAGGCTCCGAGGACGACCCTCCCCCCAGGTTGAACCGAGTTCAGCGGTGACGGCGGACGGGGTCTGTATCCGCCGTCTACTGAAGCGCGGACCCGCCGGAGATCCAGTATGGGGAACCGGGCGGGTTGCTGGCTAGAGCAGTTGTAAGTCGTTGCTCACTCGGTTTCAACGAGCTTCACGACGGCCTGCAAACGACGATGGGCGGCGGCCTTCGAGAGCGGCGGGCGCGCCTTCGCGGCCAGCTCGCGCAGCGACGCCGACGGATGACGCAGCCGCAGCTCCGCGATCTCGGCCAGATGCGGGGGCAGAGCATCGACGCCGAGGGCGCGAATCGCTTCGAGCTGACGGTGCGCTGCGCGCGCCGCGCGCACGAGGTTCGCCTCGTCCGCGTTCGCGAGTCGGTTCGCGTCTGCGCGGATCGCCGCGAGCACAGAATGCTCTTCGAAGCGCAGCGCGGTGTCGCCGGCGCCCGTGAGCGCGAGGACGCCGGCGATCGCGTCGTGACCCTTCGCATAAGCGACGGTATGAGCACGTCGTTCCGCAACGCCAAGCTCGACGCCTGCACGCGCGGCGACGTCGGCGATGAAGCGCGCGCCGTCGACGCCGCTCGCGCGCACCTCGAGGTGGGGGTCGCGGGGTCCGGAGAGCGACCCTGCGCCGAGCAGCGCGCCGCGCAGGTACGCGCCGCGGCAGCACGAGCGTCCGACGACGCGCTTCGGCGGGTGCTCGAGCGGCGCGCCGGTGGCCGACAGGACGCCCGCCTCGCGCAGGACGAGCAGGGCATGCGCATCGACGTCGACGTGCAGCTGGTACCTCGTCGCCTGGTCGAACGCGCGGCGCTTGTACGTGCGGATCTCCGAGCGGACCCCGAGGTCGCGCAGGAGTGCGAACGCGCGGCGTGCGGCGGCGGAGCCGGCCAGGTCGAGGTGCACGGCAACGTGCCCGCCGCGGAAGTGCCACGCGCCGGAGGCGTGGAAGAGGGCCGAGAGCTCCGCGTGGCGGCAGCAGCGCCGCACCGGCGCGATCTGCGCAAGCTCGTCCCTGAGTTCATCGGAGAGCGACATCGTCGTCAGAGGGCGACCCCTTCGAGCTCCAGCAGCCGGCGCTTGTACTCGGTGCCGAGCGTGCCCCAGCTCCCGATGCCGCCGGCGGCGACCACGCGGTGCACCGGCAGAAACGGGGCGAGCTCGCAGCGGGCGCAGAACGTTCCCGCGGCGCGTGCCGCGCGGGGCCGGCCGGCGAGCGCGGCCAGCTCGCCGTACGTGACGACCTCGCCGCGCGGCACCTGCCGCAAGGCGCGCGCACAGTCGCCGTAGAAGCCGTCATCGACCCGAAGCTCCACGTCGGCGAAGTCCTCGGGCTCGCCGGCGAAGTACGCCTGCAACCGTCCCGTCAGGGCATGACCAGCGTCTGACACCGGCCCGGTCCGCCTCGGACGAGGGAGCTCGCTGTAGAAGACACGGCCGTCCTCGTCGAGCCAGACCTCGCCCACGCCCCAGCCCGGAGCCTCGTACTGCACGAGCGTCGGCTTCATCCTCCGATGTTGTAGCTTCGCCGCGTGACGCGGGCGAAGCTGCCGGCACTCGGATACGCCTACGTGGCGCTCGCCCTGCCGGCGCTGCTGCTCGGCCTCCAGCACGAGCGGGCCAAGACGACGCTCGTCACCGGTGCGGCCTTCGCGTACCTCTGGTTCATCGCCAGCCTGCGCGCGCGTCTCGTGCGCTTCGACCCCGACGGCTTCTTCGCGAGCGTCGTCGTGCTCGGAGGGGGCGCGTACATCGCATTGCAGACGCTCGCGGTGATCGGCGGGGCGACGCAGGCCGCGGCGCCCGCGGCGGCGTGCGCGGCGACGGTGATCATCGGGTCGTCGCTCGCCGCGTGGCGCGCGCGCAAGATCGCGCGGTGGTTCGGTCAGGCCGGCGTCGCCGGAGGGATCGCGGTCCTCGTCGTCGGGCTCGTCGAGGCGGCGGGCGACTGGACGCTTGCAGGCGGGCGCGTCTTCGCGTCCTCGCTCGGCTTCATGGTGTGGGTCGTCGTAACGGCGACCTATCTCCTGCGGCGCTGAGCGCGTCGTACTCGTCGAGCGTGAGCTCGATCTCAGCAGCGCACCCGGAGGCGCCGCACTCGCACGAGAACGGCAGTGTCGCGTCCCTGGGCTTCAGCGCACCCAACGACTCGCGATACAGCCGTACCTGCGTCGCGAGCACGTCGTTCTCGAACCGGCGGATCGTCGCGAGGTCGACCTCGCGCGGGCCCGCCTCGATCACCGGTCGGAAGTACTCGACGGCGCGCTCGATCATCGCGTCGAGCGGCGCGTCGACGCGCAGGGCCTTCAGCCGCAGGTCGGCCGCCTCGTAGCCGAAGCGCCGCGCGATCAGGAGGTCGCGCTCGGTCGCGTTCAGTCGCGCACGTACGCCGTCGGAGGTTCCGGGGATCGGCCCGCGCTCCAGCAGGCGCGTGCGCTGCTCGTCGAGGTCGGGCAGGAGAAACAGCGCGTGATCGGGCGAGCGGAGCACGGCCGCGACCGACGCCGGGAAAAGCTGCGGCCCCTCGACCACGGCGAGCGGCGAGTCGGGCAGGTCGCGCAGGTCCTCCAGCACGAGCCGGAAGCGGTGGCGCGACGTCGTCACGAACCAGTCGAGCATCTGCGCAGGTGTTGCGTCCACCCAGCGCTCGTCCATCGAGAGCGAGCGAAACTCCGTCGCGGGCATCCGTTGCTCGTGCGCCCAGGTGCGCCAGTCGACGACGTAGAGCTGCAGATCGAAACGCCGCGAGAGCGCCCGCGCGATCGCCGACTTCCCGCTCCCCTGTGGGCCGCCGATCCACAGGACATGACCGAGGTCCACCGCCGTACAGTAGGGGTATGAGCACCCACGCGATCCTCACGCCCCCGCCCGCCCACAACGAGCCGATCCACGACTACGTGTCCGGAAGCCCGGAGCGACTCCGCCTGCAGACCCGGCTGGACGAGCTGCGCGGCCAGCGCCTGGACGTCCCGCTGGTAATCGGGGGCCGCGACGTGCGCACCGGCGACACCAAGCCCGCCGTCATGCCGCACGAGAAGGATCACGTGCTCGCCGACGTGCACCAGGGCGGCCCGGAGCACGTGCAGCAGGCGATCGACGCGGCCGCGAGCGCCTGGGAGGACTGGTCGCGCTGGCCGTGGGAGGAGCGCACCGGCGTGCTGCTGCGAGCTGCGGAGCTGCTCGCCGGGCCGTGGCGCGACACGCTGAACGCGGCGACGATGCTCGGCCAGTCGAAGACCGCCCACCAGGCGGAGATCGACTCGGCCTGCGAGGCGATCGACTTCTTCCGCTTCAACGTCGAGTTCATGCACCGCCTCTACTCCGAGCAGCCGCACTCGTCGCCGGGCGTGTGGAACAGGATGGAGTACCGCCCGCTCGAGGGCTTCGTCTTCGCGGTCTCGCCGTTCAACTTCACGGCGATCGCCGCGAACCTGACGAGCTCGGCGGCGCTGATGGGCAACGTGGTCGTCTGGAAGCCCGCGGGCACGGCGATGCTCTCGGCGTACTACCTGATGCGCCTGTTCCAGGAAGCCGGGTTCCCGGACGGCGTGATCAACCTCGTCTACGGCTCGGGCGCGACGATCGGCGACGCCGCACTGTCGAGCCCGCACCTCGCCGGCATCCACTTCACGGGCTCGACGCCCGTCTTCAACTCGATGTGGCGGACGGTGGCGTCGAACATGGAGCGCTACCGGAACTACCCGCGCATCGTCGGCGAGACCGGAGGCAAGGACTTCATCGTCGCTCACCCCTCCGCCGACGTCGACGCACTCGCGGCCGCGATCGTGCGCGGCTCGTTCGAGTACCAGGGACAGAAGTGCTCCGCTTCGTCACGCGTGTACGCGCCGTCGAACCTCTGGCCGAAGCTGCGCGAGCGCCTGCAGGAAGAGGTCGCGACGATCAAGATGGGCGACGTCAGCGACTTCCGCAACTTCATGGGCGCCGTGATCGACGGCTCGTCGTTCCGGACACAGGCCGAGGCGATCGAGGAGGCGAAGACGAATGCGCAGTCCGACATCGTGGTCGGCGGCGGCTACGACGATTCGCGCGGCTACTTCGTCGAGCCGACGGTGATCGAGACGCGCGACCCGGGCTTCCGCACGATGCGCGAGGAGCTCTTCGGCCCGGTCGTGACGACCTATGTCTACGACGAGAACAAGTGGGGCGAGACGCTCGACCTCGTCGACAACACCGCGCCGTACGGCCTCACCGGAGCCGTCTTCTCCGAAGACCGCGCCGCGATCGACGATGCGCGGGAGAAGCTGCGCTACGCGGCCGGCAACTTCTACGTCAATGACAAGCCGACGGGCGCCGTCGTCGGCCAGCAGCCATTCGGCGGTGCACGCGCCTCGGGCACGAACGACAAGGCGGGCTCGATGTGGAACCTGATCCGCTGGGTCAGCCCGCGGACGATCAAGGAGACGTTCACGCCGCCGCGGGACTACCGCTACCCGTTCATGGACGCCGAGCCGGACTCGGCCGGCACGTAGGGATCCCTACTTGACGCGGAAGGACCAGCCGACGGCCGTGCCGTGCTCGGCCGTCCGCCCGTACGCGACCGCGACGTGCGTTCCCTTCGCGAGCGGCGCACCCGGCGCGCCGTAGATCGTTCCCCGCGTCGGGGTCAGGCCGCCGCCCTTCGCCGGCAGCTCTTTCCCGTCGACCCACATCCCCGACTCGACGAGCGGCTTCCTCGCCGACAGCTCGGCGGCCACCTGCGGCAGGCGCGGCGCGACGCGGCCGGGGCCGAGGATCCTGATCTTCACGGCGCCGCTCGTATCGGGTTTCCAGGTGCCCGCCACCCGGTGGAAGGCGGTCGCGTCGTGGCCGTCGAGCACGACGGCCCAGTCGCCGCCGGCGTACAGCGTCGTCCCCGGGCCCGGCGGCGCGGCGGTATTCGTGCTCGTGGCAGACGAATGAGCGGCGCCACCGCAACCCGTGACGGCGAGGATGCTGAGCAGGAGCAGCGGTCGGCGCACGGCGGGACAGGGTAGCCCGGCTGAGGCGCGGCCCAGGTACTCGCGCTAGCGCTGCGAGCGCAACGCGAGATACGCACCGAGGAGCGCGGGCGCACCGAGCGCGACGCCGGCCGCCCGCACGCCGAGCGTCCCGGCGATCGCGCCGTCGGCCAGGCTCGCGAAGGGCCGGAGCCCGAGGAACGCGATCGACCAGAGCGCCATGATGCGGCCGCGCTGGCTCGCGGAGACGCCGAGCGCGAGGCGCGTCGTCGCCGCCGTGTTCGACCCGAGGTAGCCGAAGCCGGCGAGCGCCAGGAACGCGAATCCAACCGGGAGCCAGGGCGAGAGCGAGAAGAGTGCCACCCCCGTGCCGAGCGCTGCCAGCGTCACGCCCATCCGCCTGCGCGACCCCGCGACGCGACCTGCGACGAGCAGCGCGGCCGTCACCGCGCCGAGGCCGAAGAACCCGACGATCGCGCCCGACCAGGTGTCGGAGTAGCCGAACGCGTGCGCGAACGCCGGCGACTCGGTGTTCACCGGGTCGGAGCCGAACCCCGCGACCATCACGATCACGAGCGCGACCGCGAGCTTCGGGTTCTCGCGCAGGATGCGGAAGCTCTCCCGCAGCGACGCGCGCTCCGCGCGCTCCTCGTCGCGCGGCCGCACCGCCAGCAGTCCGACGACGAGGAGCAGATACGAGACCGAGTTGAGCGCGAACGCCCAGGCGAGGCCAAGCGTCGCGATCACCGCCGCAGCGCTCGCCGGGCCGATCGCCCGGGCGAGGTTGAAGGTCATCGAGTTGAGCGCGACCGCCTGCGGCACGTCCTCCTCCTCGACGAGCGACGCGATCAGCGCCTGCTGCGCGGGAGCCGCGAACGCGGTCGTGACGCCAAGCGCGCCGGAGAGCCCGATCACCACCCACTCGTCGACCGCTCCGCCCCACGCCAGTCCGGCGAGCGTCGCGCTCAGGCCGAGCGCGCCGAGCTGCGTGAGCAGCAGGAGCTTCCGCCGGTCGAGCCGGTCGGCGATGCTGCCCGCCCACGGCGAGAGCAGCAACACCGGCACGAACTGACAGAAGTTGAGGAGCCCGAGCAGGAAGGCCGAGTGCGTGAGCCGGAAGACCAGGATCGACGCCGCCAGGTTCTGGAACCACGTCCCGCTCGCCGACGCCGCGTTGCCGACGAAGTACGGCCCGAAATTCCGCGAGCGAATGACCCGCCAGGCGGCGGAGGGGCCGACGGTGGCGGCGGCTATGCCCGACCCGTCTTGTGCAGCTGTGCGTAGATCGTGCGCGCGGTCTTCGCGGGCACGCCCGGCACGCCCTGCAACTCCTCCTCGCTCGCCTGCAGCACACGCTCCGCCGAGCCGAAGTGCCGCAGCAGCGCGCGGCGGCGCGCTGGCCCCACCCCCTCGATCTGGTCGAACATCGACTCGCGTGACGCGGCGTCGCGGCGCTGGCGGTGGAACGTGATCGCGAAGCGGTGCGCCTCGTCGCGGATCCGCTGCAGGAGCTGGAGGCCCGGCGAGTGCTCGGAGAGCACGATCGGGTCGGCGCGGCCGGGCACGAACACCTCCTCGATCCGCTTGGCGAGCGCGATCACGGCGACGCGCGGCAGGTCGAGCTCGTGCATCGCGGCGAGCGCGGCGCTCAGCTGCCCCTTGCCGCCGTCGATGACGACGAGGTTCGGCGTCGCGGCGAACGACTCGTTCCAGTCCTCCGAGCCCGGATCGGCGGAGAGCCGCGAGAATCGGCGCGCGATCACCTCGCGCATCGAGGCGAAATCGTCCTGGCCCTCCACGCCCCTGACGGTGAACTTGCGGTAGTGCGCCTTCTTCGCGCTGCCGTCCTCGAACACGACCATCGAGCCGACCACTTCCTGCCCCTGGATGTTCGAGATGTCGAAGCACTCGATCCTGATCGGCAGCGACTCGAGGTTCAGCGCCTCGCGGAGCTCCTCGAGCGACTCGAGCCTGCGGGCGCGCTTCGTCTCCGTGACGAACGTCTCCGAGTCGAGTGCGAGCTGCGCGTTCTGCTGCGCGAGCTCCTGCAGCCTCCGCTTCTCGCCGCGCTCCGGGGCGCGCACCTCCACATGCGACCCGCGCCGCTCCGAGAGAAACGTCTCGAGCGCGCTCAGGTCGCCGGTGCCGCGCGGCACGAGGATCTGCGGCGGGATCGAGGGCGCCGAGCCGTAGTACTCGAGGCAGAACTGCTCGAGCACCTCGTCGAGCTCCTCGCCGGCGGCGTTCTCGAGGTGGAACGAGTAGCGGTCGACCATCCGCCCTTCGCGCAGGGGAAAGACCTGCACGGCGGCCCGCTCCGGCGAGACGGCGACCCCGATCACGTCGATGGTGCCGATCGACTTGCGCTCGACCGCCTGGCGCTCGGACAGGCGCTCGATCGCGTGCAGACGGTTGCGGTAGCGCGCCGCGTCCTCGAAGCGCTCCTCCGCCGCGGCCTCGCGCATCTGCTCCTCGAGGCGGCGGCGGATCGGGCGGTCGTCGCCGGAGAGGAACTCGATCACCTGGTCGATCACCTCGCGGTAGTCCTCCTTCGAGATGTAGCCGACGCACGGCGCGTGGCAGCGCTCGATGTGGTAGTCGAGGCACGGGATCCCGCTGTGCCTCCCCGGCTGCGGGCCCTCGCACGGCCGGTACCGGAAGACGCGGTTGAGCACGTCGAGCGTCTCGCGCACCTTCTTCGCGTTCGCGTAGGGCCCGAAGTAGACGACGCCGCGCCGGTGCCGCTCGCGCGTGAACATGACGCGCGGATAGTCGTCCTCGACGGTGACGGCGATGTACGGGAACGACTTGTCGTCGCGCAGGCGCACGTTGAACGGCGGGCGGTGGCGCTTGACGAGGTTCTGCTCGAGGTGGAGCGCCTCCACCTCGCTCTGGGTGACGATCGTCTC
>JABFWJ010000037.1 GCA_013362295.1 Thermoleophilia bacterium | reverse complement strand
GCAGCGCAATCTCGCCGGAGAAGCTGCGGTGGAGCCCCGCGATGCACCGGGCGAGGGTCGTCTTGCCCGATCCCGACTCGCCGACGAGCGCGACGCACTGGCGGGGTTGAACGGTGAGGTCGATGTCGAAGAGCACCTGCCGCTCACCGTGAGTCGCGTTGACGCCTCTGATCCGGACGAGCGCGGCGTCCGTCTCCGCCGCGGGCAGCTCCGCCGCGGGCCGGCGCGCCTGCGCCGCGCCCGCGAGCACGTGCGCGTGGCGGATGCAGCGCACGGTGTGCTGCTCGGACACGCGCTCCACCGGCGGGAACGCTTCGACGCACGCCTCGATCGCCTCTCGGCAGCGCGGTGCGAAGAAGCAGCCCGCGGGCCGCTGCCCCGGCCGCGGCGCCGTTCCCGCGATGCCCTCGAGCGCGTGCCGGCCGGACATCTCGGGGATCGCCTCGATCAGCCGGCGGGTGTAGGGATGCGCAGCGCCGCGGAACAGCACGCGCTCCGGTCCGTTCTCGACGATGCGGCCCGCGTACATCACGGCGACGCGGTCGGCGAGCGACGCGACGACCGCGAGGTCGTGGCTCACGTAGAGCGCAGCGACCCCGTGGGCGCTGCAGAGGTCGCGCACCGTGCTCAGCACATGCCGCTGGGTCGTCACGTCGAGGCCCGTTGTCGGCTCGTCGAGCACGATCACCCGCGGGCGGCACGCGAACGCCATCGCGAGCCCAACCCGCTGCTGCTGGCCGCCCGACAGCTGGTGCGGGTAGCGACTGAGGAACTTGTCGTCCTTCGGGAGCAGCACCTCGTCCAGCATCTGCGCGAGCCGCGCCGCTCGGGCGAGCCGTGACTCTCCCCAGCCGTGCGCCTCCAGGATCTCCTCGAGTTGCGTCCGGATCCGCAGTCCCGGGTTGAGCGCAGAGGCCGGGTCCTGCGGGACGTACGAGACGGTGCGCCCGCGCAGCGCACGCCGCTGCCGTTCCGAGAGGCGCAGGATGTCGCGTCCCTCGATGCGGACCGCGCCGCTCACGATCGCGGCGCCCCGGCGCGTGTGGCCGAGCACCGCGAGGCCGATCGTCGACTTGCCGGAGCCGGACTCGCCGACGAGGCCCAGCACCTCACCGGCTTCGATCGTGAACGAGATGTCGTCGACGATGTCCGCGCTGCGGCCCTCGACCTCGACGCGAAGGTCCTCGACCTCCAGCACCGGCGTCGTCATTCCTCGATCCCCCCGCGGTCGATGCCGGCCGCGGCGCGTGACAGACCGTCGCCGATCAGGCTCGTCCCGATCGTCAGGAGCGCGATCGCGAGCACCGGCAGGACGACGCCCCACGGCTGGATCGTCAGGCCCTGGCGGTTCTCGTTGATCATCAGGCCCCAGTCGGCGTCGGGCGGTTGCAGTCCGAAGCCGAGGAAGCTCAGGCCCGCGATCAGGCCGATCGAGTAGGTCAGACGGAGGCTCGCCTCGACGAGGAGCGTGCTCGTGATGTTCGGCAGGACCTCGCCGACCAGGATCTTGAAGCGCGACTCGCCGATCGCCTCGGCCGCCTGCACGAAGTCGCGCTCGACGATCTCGACCGAGGCGCCCCGCGTGACACGCGCGACGCGCGGCGCGGTGGTCAGACCCACCACCAGCACGAGCAGCCAGATCTTCGGCCCGACGGTCGCGACGGCGACGAGCGCCAGGACGATCGACGGGAACGCGAGCACGACGTCCATCCCGCGCATCAGCACGTCGTCGAGGATCGACCGCGAGTACGCCGCCACGAGCCCGATGGCCGCGCCGAGCACCAGGCCGATCGCCGTTGCCGCGACGGAGAGGCCGAGCACCGAGCGGCCGCCCCAGAGGAAGCGGCTGAGCACGTCCCCTCCGATGTGGTCGGTGCCGAGCAACGTCGCGGACGACGGATGCGCATAGGGGAGGCTCACGAACTCGGACGGCGCGTGGGGGGCGAAGAACGGTCCGAAGATCGCCGTCCCGACGAGCACGAGCACGAGGACGAGGCCGACCCTCGTCCTGCCGAGGCGGCCGGCGCGGCGGAGCAGCAGGACGACCGGGCGCTGGCGCCGCGGCCGAGCCGCGCCGGCCGGGACGGCCGTTGGAGCAGCGACCGAGCCGCTCACTTGAGCGAGGTCCTGAGGCGGGGGCTGACGAGGATCGTCGCGACGTCGGCGCAGACGTTCAGCACGACGTAGACGGCGGCGATCAGGATGGCGAGCGCCTGCACGACCGGCAGGTCGCGGTTCGCGACGGCGTCCACGAAGCCGGCGCCGATGCCGGGGTAGCCGAAGACGAACTCGACGACGACGATGCCGCCGGCGAGATACGCGAGGTTGAGCGCGATCACCTGGATCGCAGGTGCGATCGCGTTCGGCACGGCGTGACGCCAGACCACCTTCTGCTCCGGCATCCCCTTCAGCCTCGCCATCTCGACGAAGTCGCTCTCGAGTACCTCCACCATCGACGCGCGCATGATCCGCGCGATGTACGGGGTCACGGCGAGCACGAGCGCGGTTGTCGGCAGGACAAGTACGGAGAGATGGCTGAGCGGCGACTCACCCGGCGGGATCAGCGACACCGCCGGCAGCCAGTGAAAGACCGTCGTCCCGAAGAGGACGACGAGCGCGATCGCGACGACGAACTCGGGCAGCGCTGCAAGCGCGAGCATCAACACCGACGTCGCATGATCGAACGGTCCGTCGCGACGTCGCGCCGAGACCGCGCCGAGAATGATCGAGAGCGGGATGCTGACCAGCGCCGCGAAGAGCATCAGGAACGCGGAATTCACGACGCGCGTGCCGATCAGCGTCGTCACGGGCTCGCCCCGCGCCGCCAGCGAGTGGCCGAGGTCGCCGCGGGTGAAGCCTCCGAGCCAGTGGAAGTACTGCCGGGTCACCGGCTGGCCGAGATGCAGCTGCGTGCGGAGCGCCTTCAGCGCGTCGGGTGTGGCGTTGCGACCGAGGATCGCGCGCGCCGGGTCGCCCGGTAGGGCCTGCGTCGCGGCGAAGACGACGACCGAGACGAGCAGCAGCGTCAGCAGCCCGAGCAGCATGCGCCGCAGCACGAAGCCCCAGATCCCGTGGAAGACGGGCGCCGCGAGGACGCGGCTGCTCACTGCGGTCGCCGTCATCGTCCGCACCTTCGCCGGGGCCGCGCGCGGTGCGCGGCCCCGGGTTGTCCGGTCAGCCGAACCAAATGGTCCGGTACCCGTTGCCGAACTGGTTCAGGGCAAGGGTGCTCTTGTAGCCGGTCTTGAGCCCCTTGACCTTCGAGCTGTAGCCGTCGAGCCGGTTGTTGAAGCCCCAGATGATGTAACCGCCGGCGTCGTACTCCATCTTCTGCATCTGATGCTCGATCGCGAAGCGCTTCTTCCGGTCGGCCGTCTTCTTCGCCTTGTTGTAGAGGGACAGGAAGTTCTGGTGCTTCGAGTCCGGCCAGTGCGTCTCGTTGTACGGCGAGTTGGGGGCACTGCCCGCCGCCACCTGCGAGAGGTAGCTCTTCGGGTTCCAGAAGTCGGTCGAGAACGTCCAGCTCAGATACTGGTTGCCGTAGAACGTGCCGCCGTCGAGGACCTTCACGTTCACCTTGACGCCGGCCGCCTTTGCCTGCTGCGCGAAGACCTGCGCTCCCTCGTTCATCCCGAGCGCCGCGGCCGTCGTCTGCAGGTCGACCGTCAGCCCCTCCTGCCCGGCCGCCTTGAGCAGCGACTTCGCGCGGTCGATGTCCTGGTGCCGCTGCGGCAGCGAGGTGTCGTATGCCTCGTCGAACGGCGAGTAGACGTCGTTGCCGATGCGGCCGTGGCCCGAGAACGCCTGCTGCACCATCTGCGGCCGGTTGGCGATCAGCCGGAACGCCTGCCGCACGCGGACATCGTTGAACGGCGCCTGGTCGACGCGCATGCAGATCGGCGGCCAGGCGGCGCCCGGCGACTCCAGCACCTTCGTCCCGGAGTGGTTGCTGATCAGCGGGATCAGCGCCGGCGGGACGTCGGTGATCGCATCGACCTGACCGCCGAGCAGCGCGTTGACGCGCGCCGTGTCGTCCGGGAAGTCGATGATCACGACCTTGTCGAAGAACGGCTGCCCGGACCGCCAGTAGTTCGGATTCCGGACGTGCACCGACTGCTGGCCCGGCGTGAAGCTCTGCAGCTTGTAGGCGCCCGTGCCGACGTTCGGGTTGGCCTTGCCGGCCCCGGTCGGGCTGTAGCCGACGGGGACGATCGTGTTCGTGTACAGCGTCAGCGCGTCCAGGATCGTCCCGTCCGGCTGCTTCAGGAACAGCCGCACCGTTCGCTTGTCGAGCTTCTTGATCCGCGCCGGGTCGATCGAGGCGAGCAGCGCCTGCCCGCCCAGCCCCACCTTCGGGTTGATCAGCCGTTGCAGCGAATACCTGACGTCGGCGGCGCCCAGGGTCTTCCCGTTGTGGAACTCGATCCCGTGGCGAACGCGGATCGTCCACTGGTCGGCAGCCTCGTTCGGGCTGACCTCCTCCGCGAGCCCGTCGAATCTCAGCTTGAACTGCCCGTCGTTCACGACGAGCGTCTCCCAGCCGGTCATCATGCGCGCGATGTCGGGCGTCGTCACGATGTACTGGCCGTCGATGATGTCCTTCGCCGATCCACCCGGCACGCCGAGGCGGAACGTGCCACCGCGCTTCGGGAACGAAGCGTCGATGGCGGCGGTGGCCGAGCGGGCAAGGCCGCCGGCGCCCGCGATGGCGAGGCCGGCGACGGCCGCGCGCTTCAGCAGCTCCTCGCGCGAGATCCCCTGTGCCCGCGCCTCTTCGTCGATCCTCGTCCCCTCTTCGCCGTCCATGGCCCTCTCGCCTCCGGTCTCGGTGGGATACGAACGTCGTTCGACCATAAGCAACCTCGATGGTCGTTGCAATAGACGCATCAGCGTTTGATGGTCAGATCAGGACATAGACGTTGCCGTCCTCCACGACGACCCCGAACGTCTTCGCGCGGATCGAGGGATCGACGAGCGAGCGGCCCGTCTCGAGCTCGAACTCCCAGCCGTGCCACGCACAGCGGATCAGTCGTCCCGCGCGCCCGTACACGTAGTCGAAGTCGTCGGAAGGCACGGTCGTCCCGGTCACCGGCCCCTCGCAGAGGGCGCCGCCCTTGTGCGGACAGCGGTTGTGCAGTGCGAAGAACTCGCCCCCGACGTTGAAGACGCCCACGCTCTTGCCGTCGAGCCGGCACAGCACGCGCTCGCCCTCCGGCACCTCCTCGGCGCGACAGGCGAAGAAACGCTCCTGCGCGGTCACCGAGCGAGCGCTGCGTCCACCCGGGCGGGCAGCCCGTAGAGCTCCCGCGCGTTCTCGCTGAAGATGCGCGGCTCCCAGGCCTGCGGCAGGTGGAGCTGCGTCGGGTCGTCGAAATCCCAGTGCGGATAGTCCGAGGCGAAGAGGAGCGTGTGCTCGCCGTCGATCGCCTCGAGCAGGTTCCACAGGTGGCGCGGGTCCTTGGGCTGCTCGAGCGGCTGCGTGCTCAGCCGCACGTGCGCGGCTGCGTACTCGCTCGGCAGCATCTTCAGCCAGGGCGTCTCCTTGCGCAGCGCCTTGTAGTCGGCGTCCAGGCGCCAGAGGATCGCCGGCAGCCACGCGACGCCGCATTCGATCAGCACGAAGCGCAGGCTCGGCCAGCGCTCGAAGACGCCGTGGCAGATCAGGCTCGCGACGTGCCCCATGCCCGTCTCGCAGAGCAGCGCGTGCGTCTCGACGAAGAACGTGGGCGGCCCGCACCCGGTCGGATTCGAGTTCACGCCGCCCTGACCGCCGAGGTGGGCGGCGATCGGCAGCCCGACCTCGGCCGCCGCGTCCCAGATCGGGTGGTAGACGGGATCGCCGTAGGGCCGCTGCGACCCGGTCGAGACGAGCACCTGGACGAAACCCGGATGGTCGCCGAGCCGGCGGATCTCGGCCGCCGCGCCGGCGGGGTCCTGCGGCGCGACGACGAGCGACGCACGGAAGCGCTCGTCACGCGCGAGCCAGGTCTCGATCGTCCAGTCGTTCGCCGCGCGCGCGAGCGCCGATGCGAGGCGCGGGTTCGCGAGCGTCGAGACCTCGATCGCCTCGTCGCCGGTGAGGATCGCGTACTCGACGTCGTAGCGGTCGAGTAGCTGCTCGCGCAGGAACTCGTAGCTCGAGCCGGGCGGGCCGCCGCCGGGCGGGAACGCGTCGGTGCGCATGAAGCCTTCGGGATGCAGCCACGGCCGGTGCGCGTGAGGAAAGGAGCCGCGCCCGCCGGGGAGCTCACCGCGCTCGAGGAAGTCGCGGAAGTACGGCTCCAGGAAGGGTAGGAGCTCGCGCGAGTCCGACCAGCAGTTGTGGACGTCGCAGTCGATCAAGGGTCCGGCGCGCAACGCGAACGACAATAGTGGGGTGGAGGAACGGCGGTCAATCGCGCCCGGCTTCGAGCCCGTCGCGGCGGCGTTCGAGGACGGCTTCTTTGCCGCCTCGATCGACGGCGAGCTCGTCGTCGACCTCGGCGAGGACGACGAGCTCGTCCTGATCTTCTCCGGGACGAAAGGGCTCGTCGCGATCTGCCTGCTCGCGTTGATCGAGCGGGGGCGGCTCCGCCTCGACGAGCCCGTTGCCACCTACTGGCCCGAGTTCTCGCAGGCGGACGTTCTCGTTCGCCATGTCGTGTCGCACACGGCCGGGCTGCCCGGGCTCGTGCCGGCGCCCGAGCTCGAGGAGCTGCTCGACGCCGAGCGGATGGAGCAGCGGATCGCGGCCCAGCCGCCGTTCTGGCCGGCGGGGGAGCGTCTCGCCTACCACGCGCTCACCTACGGCTGGCTCTGCGGCGGGCTCGTCCGGCGCATCGACGGCCGCACCATCGGGAGGTTCTTCGCGGACGAGATCGCGGCGCCGCTCGGTCTCGAGCTGTGGATCGGCCTCCCTCCCGCGCTCGAGCCGCGCGTCGCCGAGCTCGTGCGCGCCCCCGACTACGGCGTCATCTTCGCGGGCGACGACCGCTCGCTGCTCGAGGCGCAGTACGGGCCGCTGCTGACCGACTTCCCCTGGAACGAGCCGGCGTTCCACACGTCGGAGATCCCGGCGGCGAACGCGATCGGAACGGCCCGCTCGATCGCGCTCCTGTACGGACGGCTCGACCGGATCCTCGGGCCGCGGACGCTGACGCTCGGGCGCACCGAGCTGTCGCGCGGAGTGTGCGCGATCACGGGCTTCCCCTACGCATTCGGCGTCGGGTTCGAGCTGCAGACCGAGCTCGGCACGCTCGGGCCGCCCGTCGGCGCGTTCGGCCACACCGGGTCCGGCGGCTCCGCACACGGCGCGTGGCCCGAGGAACGCGTCGGCTTCTCGTACGCACCGACGGAGCTGCGCAGCTTCGATGGCGACGAGCGCGCGCGGCGCCTGCTCGCGGCCCTGCACGCGTGTCTGTAGGGCCCGTTCCGAGAGATGTCGCTGTCTTCTGTGCTGCCGCCGATCCGGTCGATCGCCTGGTCCAGAGTGAGTTCGCCGACGACGCCTGAGGTGGGCTTAGAGTCAGTCCCTTTGACGGGCGAAACTACTGTTGCTCGGGCAGCGGGATGGTCTCTCCGAGCGTCCCGCGGGTGAGGCCCGCGGTCCCCTGGGTCAGTGTTGCTCGCTACACCCTGACGAGCCCCGACTAAGTGTTGAGTCAACACAAAGCTTCGAAGGCGTCGGCCAGCTTTGTGTTGAGTCAACACAAAGTGCAGGGCGCTCGGCTGGGCCAGCGTCCTTACGCTCGTCCCTCCCCGTGTTAGGGACGGCGCGCGCGCTCGAGCGTCGACCAGAAGTCGTCGCCCGTGTCGATGTAGCGGGCGTCGCCATCGGGGTGGTCCCACTTCGTGACGCGGCCGGTCGCGAGCGCCGACGCGACCACCCGCCGGCGACGCTGGCTCGCGCGCACCTCGCAGTCGAGCAGGTCGAGATCCCAGCGGGCCTCGGCCGCCCCAGCGAGTGCGT